>NZ_JBEONP010000013.1:0-110292 GCF_040544435.1 Undibacterium sp. GrIS 1.2 | reverse complement strand
GCCTCGGCTATCGAACGCCGTTTGAGGTTTTTTATAATTTGGATATACTCCCACTAAAACTTACCTCCCGTTGCTCTTCGTAGCTGAATCCGCCAGCCTTATTGTCCAATGATTATATGGACAGTCTAAATATACTTAATGGGAGTATATTTTCATATGGACGCTGATCGTGTTGGAATAATCCACGCTCAGCCTTCTACTGCCCGAATAGTCCAAAAATCTGCCGCCAGATTGTGCTCCAGCAAATATGCATAAGGCACAGTAAAAAATCCTTGCTTGCCCCAGTCTGCACCCCACGAGTTCATCACCGTGAAGCGTTCTGTTTTATCGTCATAACCGACCGCCAATACCGAATGTCCGCCAACTAGCCCCTCATCTTTTTTTGGCATTCCCAGCGCGCCGTGCGCTGCCGTTTTCTCCGATTCAAATCCCTCGTATAGAGTGATGCCGAACACAAATGGATGACCTGTTGCCAGACATACTTTCAGGTGATCGAGTGTTTGTTGCAGACGCTGATAGCTGATCGCCTGATGTTCCAGCGCCTCCGCATATGCGGCGCGTGGCGGTTTTAAAGCATATTTTTTTGCGATATACGGCCAGCTGCTCTCACGACAAATACCCTGTTTAGCGACACTCTTAATTGCATCACGGATTTGTGCGCCATGGTTTTGCCGCTGCGTCCCTATCATCACGCGAGCATTGTAATGAACGAATAAACGCGATGGCATAAACGGGCGTTGTATGCCTTGTTTGATCAGATTAAAGCGGAAGGCATTGCAGACAGCGTTAGAGGTACAACTACCGATACGATCACCTTGATTAAAAACACTGGGGCAGTGTGGGCGCAGATCGATTTTGCTCGGTAACCGGGGCAGATAATTGGGCGGGACATCAAAGCGATGATCACGATGATCAGGTAAGTCAGGCAACCAACCATAGCCTGCAATTTTTTGTACCATGTTATTCCTCTTCTCTATCATGATTGCCAGAGATATCAGTCTACAACGATACTCCGCACATAGAAAAAATTAAGCCCGGTGTTGTGTCACAAACAGCACCAGCACTACGCCTAACGCGATCAGAATAATTTGCGGAATCGTTTCACGCAAGGTCGCGCGACGCTGCATCTGTGGCATTAAATCACTCAATGCAATATAAATAAAACCAGATGATGCAAATACCAGCACGTAGGGGATCAGGTTGCTCGCACTACCTAAAGTATAAAAGCCAAGTACGCCACCAATCACCGCCATCAGACTGCATATCAGGTTATACATGTAGGCTCGCGCGCGCGAAAAACCGGCATTCAGCAACACAATAAAATCACCAATCTCTTGCGGAATTTCATGCGCAATGATCGCCAGACCAGTGACCAGACCTAGTTTAGGATCGGCTAAAAATGCAGCAGCGATCAGGATGCCATCTGTAAAATTATGTAAGCCATCGCCTACCAAAATCATCCAGCCTGCCTTACCAGCCTCGTGCGCATCATGTCCATGCTCGTGATGATGCCCATCACCTTCGTGATGGTGGGAGTGCCGCAGAATTGCAAATTTTTCCAGCAAAAAAAACGCCAGCAAGCCGCCCAGCAAGCACCCAAATAAGGTACGCGGATCAGCACCAGATTCAAAAGCCTCCGGCAATGCATGCAGAAAGGAGGTCGACAGCATAATGCCAACCGACAAACTGACCATACGCTCAACCATTTTAGATAAAAGCGAAAACGAAAAAATCGCCGCAGCAGTAATGCTCAGCACACCGGCAATCGTGGTGGCAAAGAGAATGGATAACAACGTGGAATGAATTTTAAGCCTCGAATCAGACAATAATGCGCACAAGTGCAACTGGGTTGCAAATTAGAACACAGCGTGAGGATTTGTGCAAATGGAGTCGGAGCTAAATTTTTTTATGTCTCTTCGTCCTAGTTCATACGTTGCCTCAAACCGTAACTTGGAAAAAATTAGATTAACTATTAATGTCATACGTAGTTAGAGGTCATTTGTATAGAAACGCACTAATTTTGCCTGCTATAGTGAAGCGATTTCCATAAAATCTGACCTGATCAGACAAAATATCAACGCACTTCAGAAGAGGTTCCATGAAATTTGCTTACACCATCGTCTACGTTAATTCCGTTCCTGATACGCTTAACTTTTATCAAAAGGCATTTGGTTTTGACACAAGGTATTTACATGAATCAGGTGAGTATGGCGAATTGGAGACTGGGGCAACAGTGCTCGCCTTTGCATCACACACAATGGGCGAGATGAACCTGGGTGGGCGTTATCAAAAAACCGATCCTGCCGCATCGCCTGTAGGCGTCGAGCTGGCATTTGTGACGGAAGATGTAAGTGCTGCTTATGTCAAAGCAATCAGTGCCGGTGCTGTCGCAATTAAAGAGCCGATGCAAAAACCGTGGGGGCAAACTGTTGCGTATGTTCGCTCTCAGGAAGGATCATTAATTGAGCTTTGCTCACCGATCGGCGGGTGATTGTTTGCGAATGGATGACGGACTATCGATTCCATTTCCATCATTGGCGTAATTGAAGAGCCATCTCTTTGAATTTGACATGGTTGCGCGGATATGATTTCCGTCCAACCACTCATCATCGATTTTTAGCTACCCAATCAACTCTTATCGAGAAAATGATATCTATAACAAATCAAGATGAATTTGACAAAATTCCGCTTATCCACGCTTGGGTGCATGGATGGGTTCTTACCAGAAATAAACCACCGCCACAGATTCAATCGTATGGATACACAATTGACTTGGGCCAGCCTGATCATTTGATACGCCATGTGGTGGAGGACTATGACAGGCAAAATTTATACTCGCTTACTACCTCGCTTATAAGATCAGGAACTTGGTTAAAAGTTTGTGCAGACACAGAGCAAGTAGCTCTTGGTTTAAGTGGTGTGTGGATTGTTCAGCCACCAGAATATTTGATGGCGATGCAATTAAAAGAAGCTGAGATTGAGATTAATACTGATTTCCAATTGTCTATCGAGACAACTGATGCAGTTACGATTGCGATGTTGATGGATAAAGATGGGCAATTGGCGGCGCGAGGGTGTGTCGCACAGATCAACGGCTATGCGATGTTTGATCAAATAGTCACCGAGCCTAGACACCAGAGAAAAGGCTTGGGACGAGTGATCATGGCTACGCTGAGCAATTTGTCGGTAGCTCAAACATCCACAACAGGTGTTTTAGTAGCGACCGAAGATGGTCTCGCATTATATGAAAAATTAGGCTGGGCCTTGGTATCGCCAATGACTGCAGCGGTGCTTGCGTGAGAGGAGGTGGTTGGACTGTTACTACATCAGCCCAACCATGTTGCTCAATTGAGTTTCAGCTACTTACTATCGCAGGATCAGACCACACCATTCTCTTTAAACCAGGCAAGACAGCGCATCCAGCCATCTTTCGCATCTGCTTCTACGTAGCTTGGACGGTAATCCGCATGGAACGCATGACCTGAGTCGGCATAGACTTTGAATGTGGACTTGCTGCTACCTTTGCTTAAGGCCGCCGTCATTTGAGCGATAGATTCTTGGCTGATGCCGGTATCTTTCAAACCGTATAGACCGAGGATTGGTGTTTTTAAGCCCGCTGCGATGTCGACAGGATTAGTTGGCGATAGCGGCGTCGGGTCACCTACCAGACGGCCATACCAGGCTGCGCCGGCTTTTACATTAGGATTGTGCGCGGAATACATCCAGGTGATGCGGCCACCCCAGCAGAAGCCGGTGATGGCTAATTTGTTGGTGTTGCCGCCATTGGCTTTGGCCCAGGCAACCACCGCATCCAGATCAGACATGACTTGGGCATCGGGTACTTTGGAGACGACTTCTTTGATTAATTCGCCGATATTAGGATATTTGCTTGGATCGCCCTGGCGTACGAATAATTCTGGTGCCAGCGCCAGATAACCTAGTTTGGCGAAGCGGCGTGCGACGTCGGCGATATGCTCATGTACACCAAAAATTTCTGAGATGACCAAAACGACAGGCAGATTAGTTTTGCCTTCTGGCTGGGCGCGATAGACAGGGACTTTTTGTCCGTTGACTTCGACCATCACAACCCCGGCAGTTAAACCGACCGTATCGGTTTTGATCATAGTTTGTGCCATCACAGGCATCGCTGCAGCGGCAAAACCGACGCCTACCGCAGTTTGAATAAAGGTGCGACGGTCAACCCCATCGCTTAATTTTGACTTGCCTACCAGACTATCGAAATCCTGTTGATTCTGCATGAGTATCTCCAAATGGAATGATTGTGGTTGTGGAAAAAACAGCGATTAGCATACCGCAAAATCAAATATGGTATTTGGGGCTTAGCACGACTAAAGCTAGAGCGCAGTCAGTGCAGTTGGTGTGACTGGGAAGATTTTGTGCAAGTTGTATTATTTAGATTAGTTATCTGAGGGAAGTAGCCGCTCGTACTCTTCTTTGACGACGGAATAACATTCACACACACGCTGCTCTAATTTTTTTCTATTGGTAACGGTGATACGGCCGCGGGCACGTTCGACCATGCCATCTTTTTGTAATTGCCCAACTGCTTCGGTAACGCTTTCACGCCGGACACCTAACAAACTGGCCACCATTTCTTGAGTGATGATGATTTCATTATCATGCAGCCGGTCGATGGTCATTAATATCCAGCGGCAGAGTTGTTGATCTAGTGAGTGATGTTGATTGCACACAGCAGTTTGTGAGGTTTGGCTAATCAGCGCCTGGGTATATAAAAGCGCAAGTCGTTGTAGCTCGCCAGCCGACTCAAACTCTTGCTTCATGACCTTGCGACTCAATTTAAACGCAGCGCCAGCGCTTTGCACCTCTGTACTGGTGGGCATACTTTCACCACCCATAAAAATCGAGATCCCGACCATACCTTCGTCACCGACCAGCGCGGTTTCGCTTGTAGAGCCATTTTCTAAGGCATAAATCAAAGAGACAATGCCACCGATAGGGAAATGTACAAAATCCACATGATCGCCTGATTCAGACACGGTCCAGCCTAGCGGCATTTCTACATATTTAAGATCCGGTAATAGTCTTTCGTACTCAGATTTGGGAAGAGCCGCCAGTATGCGGTTTTTCCGTGGATCGGGTTCTGGCGTGGTCTCTGATTTTGACATGGTGTGGAATCGATTAATTTTGTAATGAAGGGCGATGTAAAACTACTTCAGCAAGTTGTCGCGACGATATTGCGAATGCGACGAATAGCGTGTTTAGGAGCCAATTTATGTAACGGCAATAAGTTCTAAGTGTAAGAGATTTGCACTTAGGTAGCAGCACCAATTAACACCAGCATATTCCACCATTTAGCGGGCGTGAAATAAATTTTGTAGACCTAACTAGTTACCAGATAGCTCGGAGGGCGAAACTTGATGTGATTGGCAGCGCTAGCGAGAGCGTGCGAGGCGAATGGCAGGGGAAACCGATCAGTGCCCAGAATAGCAGCCAAATTATTGCAAATCTAAATGATCGGGGTAAGCATCGTCTTGCCCCGTTGTCATAAGTGCGTCATGCACCAACAGCGCATGAGCCAGGTTTAATCAGCTTGTGGTACCAGATAAAACGCATCTGGCAATTGTTCGCCAGCGGTTGTATGTTTGATGTCGCCTTTTAAATTGGTCAGCACAACAGCTAATTGCGGGCCACCCAATTCGATGATGACCTGGCGGCAAGCACCGCAAGGGGCGATCGGAGCGTCGGTGTCGCCAGTGACGGCGATGGCGGCGAAATCACCCGGACGATATCCGGCAGCGAGTGCGCTGAACAAGGCGGTACGCTCTGCGCAATTGCACAGACCGTAGGAAGCGTTTTCAATATTGCAGCCATGGAAAATTTTACCGTCTTTAGTTTGTACCGCTGCACCGACTTTAAATTTGGAGTAGGGCGCATAAGCCAACTCGCGTGCTTTGTGCGCTTCTGCAATCAGATTAGGGATGATGTCTTGGGTCGTCATGGGAAATTCTCAACGTATTTGTAATTGGGTTGTAGGTTGCTAGTAACCGATAGAGAAAACTACGAATGATTCAATATTATTGAAATTGGATGCCCATATATTCTGCAGCTTACAGAGCAAAAATAGCCTGTAAGCCGCAGAAGTATTGGACATGCCTCTTAAGATTTATTTCTTCACGCCTAATTCGATTAGTCGTTCACTCAAATAACTACCCGCTGTGTGGCGCGCTGATAAGACGACTTCTGGTCTTGGGTGTAAAAACAGCGGTAGCGAGATGCGTGATTTTTTCGCTTCCTCGCCTGTTGGGTTTAGCACGCGGTGAATAGTGGATGGGTAGTAACCTTCCGATGCTTCATCCAGCATGTCGCCGATATTTACGATCAACATACCGAAGTCACAAGGGACGTTATGCCATTCATCATCCTTACCTTTGACTTGCAAACCGGCTTGCGTTGCGGCCGGTAACAAGGTCAGCAAATTGATGTCGCCATGGGCTGCTGCACGCACTGCATCCGGCTCCTCATCACCACGCAATGGCGGGTAGTGCAAGACGCGCAGTAAGGTGTGATCGCTACCCGGTATCATGTCCGACAAGGGCATGGAATACTTGGCTTTGATGTCGGCTGGTGTGTGATCCTCTACCCATTGCAGTAATTCCGTAGCGAGCTTATTACCTTGCTCGTAATACTGGCTTGCTGCATCAGATACTTCAGCGGGATAACGGCCACCCGGATAGATATGATAAAACTCTTTCAGATCCCGCTTGGTATTACCCTTGGCGGTTTCTGATACTTTCGGTGAGAAATAACCATCCATTTTGACTGCATCAAAATTGTATTGATTCTTCGCATCAGTCTGGAAGAACTCGTACCATTCTTTATAAATGGTCTCCAGCAAAGGTTGCGATAAAGGATGATTAGTCAACACGCCAAAGCCAGTACGATGCAGACTCTCGGTAAATTTTTGTGCAGCGTCCGGGCTGCGATAATCAACTGGTTCGATAAACATAATATCTCCTCAATGGGCGCGATGAATTAACGCAAGGCTGGCAACAACCAGTCGCTGCTTAATATCGTATCAATCAGACTGGCGCATGCCTTGGCATCGACTTCCATGCAAACACGGGTCTCTGGTTTATCTGCCTCCCATCCAGATTGTGGATACGGAATCGCCAGTTTTGCCATCATGGTCTGACCATTGGCGATACCCTCTTTGGCAACGCGTACGCGACCGGATTGGGTTTTAAATAATTCTGGAGCGACCAGCCAGACAAACGCCAGGACATCATGTCCATAACAAGCATGGCCCAGATCAGGGCGAATACTTTGGTAGAAATTAGCGTAAAAATTGACTGCATGACTTAAGGTATCTGTTGCGATATGTTGATGTTGTTTCGCCAGACCTGTGAAGAAAGTCGATGGCAAAACCACGCGATGCGTTACATCCAGACCAACCATTGTCAAATCCCAGCCCGCAGTGAAGACCAGATCAGCCGCGTCTGGATCATTCCAGACATTGGCCTCTGCCACTGGTGAGACGTTACCCGGTTCATCTACGGTACCAGCCATCAAGACGACTTGCTTTAAGAGCTTGGGCAATTGTGGTTCTAGCTTTAATGCCAGTCCTAGATTACCAAACGGACCTACCGCAACCAGCGTGATTTCGCCTGGATGCTGACGTGCCATTTTGACGATAAATTCTGCCGCACTTTCAACTTCCGCTGTTCCACCGGCTTCTACCCGGCTAGTTAAATTGCCCAAGCCATCTGCACCATGAATAAACGCAGGCGGTGTACCAGGGTCTTTTGCCAGAGGCACCGGTACGCCTTGAGCTACCGGAATACTGCGACCAGCGATACGGGTTAAGTAGAGTGCATTGGCAGTGGCCTGTTCGACGGTGACATTGCCAAACGTAGTAGTAATACCGATTACATCGATATCCGGATGGGCGAGTGCGAAGTACAGCGCCATTGCATCATCGACGCCAGGGTCGGTATCAAAAATGACTTTATGTTTTGCCGAGATAGAGTTGGTGGTCATGGAGGTTCTCCAAAATTACTTCGCCTGGCCATTAACAGAACCCAGGCGAAGTGACTTATTGCGGTTGGCCCGGTTCAAGGAGGCCGAATCTTAATGTCTTATTTTGATCTCTTATTTTTGCGACGTATTTTGATCACTTAGCGAGACTTAACAAAAGGCACGCCAATCGCTTTTGGTGCGACTGATTTTGCCATTAAACCCGCCAATACAATGACAGTCACAACATAGGGAATCATCTGTATCAATGAGCCTGGCACTTTGCCGATCACCGGGAAGACGATACCTTCGATCTGCACTTGCAGCGCTGCAAAGAAGCCAAACATCAGGCAACCCATCGCCGTGTAGAGCGGACGCCAGTTGCCGAATACCAGCGCGGTTAATGCCAGGTAACCGTTACCTGCCGACATATCACGCAAGAAGAAACCGCTTTGCACAATAGACAGATAAGCGCCGGAAAATGAACACAATACGCCAGCGCATAACATCGCTAGAAAACGGGTACGTTCAACGTTGATACCGGCGGCATCGGCAGCATGGGGATTTTCGCCCACGGCCCGTAATCGCAAACCAAAACGACTGTGATAAATCACCCAATGCACGACAGGTATAAGTGTAAACGCCAGATAGACCAGTGCGCTGTGGCCGCCGATTAATTTGCCGTAGAACCAGCCCACAAATGGAATACTTTCTACCGCAGCTGTACCTGGCAAGACGATATCAAACAAGCGAGCCTGGCCAAGATCTGGCGTACGCCCACCCTGAGAAAAGAAAAACTGCGCCAAGACAAATGTTAGGCCGCTCATGGCAATATTGATTGCAATCCCTGCGACTAATTGATTTCCTTTTTGCGTAATACTGACAAAGCCTTGCAGCAATGCGATAGCAACAGATACGCCCACACCAGCCAAAATGCCAAGCCATGGATTTTGCGTAGTGAATGCGACCGCAGCGGAGACGAAGGCCGACGCCAGCATTTTGCCTTCCAAGGCCAGATCGACTACACCGCTGCGTTCCGCAAACAATCCCGCCATCGCGGCAAAAATCAATACCGGCGCATTGCGGATAGTGGAAACCAGTATGCTGGCGAAATGAAAATCATCAAACATCATTAACTCCGATTTAGTTTCGTTTCAGCAGACGCGCTAAGGCTGGCGCATATAGATTTTCCATGGCACCGCAAAACAAGATAATCAGGCCTTGGATGAAGATAAAAGTTTCAGTCGGGATATTCGGTTTTTCCAGCGACAAATCAAAGCCGCCCTGAATCAACGCGCCAAACAAAATGGATGATAGCAAAATGCCGACCGGATGCTGGCGCCCCATTAACGCAATCGCAATCCCGATAAACCCAGCACCCGCCGGGAAATTCAAATTTAGATAATGTGTCGATCCCATCAAGGAATTGACCGATGCCAATCCAGCCAGTGCACCAGAAATCAACATTGCAACGATGATCGTTTTAGTGATGGAAATACCTGCGTAGTGTGCCGCATGCTGATTTAAACCCGTAGCGCGCAACTGATAACCCCAGGCCGAACGCCATACTGCAATACCATAAATCGCCAGCGCGATTAGCGCCAGAATAAAACTGATATTCAACGGCGTCTCACCGAGAATCGGGAATATTTTATTCAGTGTCGGTAACCAAGACGCCTCTGCAAATACGCGGCTGGCGGGATTTTGCTGGCCGGTCGGGATCAGATAAGTCACAATCAAAAAGTTCATTAAACTGGCAGCAATGAAGTTAAACATAATCGTCGTGACGACGATGTGACTACCGCGTTTAGCTTGCAGATAACCTGGCAAGTAAGCCCAGGCCGCACCAAATATAGCGCTGCCAATAATCGCTAGTGGAATTAACAACCAGCCAGGCAGACTGGAATCGAGCAACAATAAAACTAGTGTTAACCCAAGGCCACCGACATACATTTGTCCTTCGCTACCGATATTGAACAAACCTGCCTGCATCGCAATGGAGACCGACAAACCAGTAAAAATAAAGGTCGCTGCATAAAATAATGTGTAGCCCAATCCTTCAGGGTTTAACACGGCGGAGTTGACCAGAATGCCCAGCGATTCTATTGGACTCTCGCCCAACAAATAAATCACCAGCGCAGCAACCAACAGTGCCGACAGCAAATTGAGTAAGGGAAGCGCTATGGCAGTTGCCCAGCGTGGAAGTTCTGAATTAGTCATACTTATGATTTATGTAGTCCACCCATGAGCAAACCTATACGCGTGGCATCAAACTCTTCTGCCATCAATTCGCCCGTGATACAGCCGCTAGACATGACCAGAATTCTATCTGCCAATGCACGTACTTCTTCCAGTTCTACCGACACCAGCAGAATGGCAACGCCAGCATCGCGCATCGCGAGTAGTTGGGCATGGATGCTTTCTATCGTGCCGATATCAACACCACGGGTAGGCTGGCCGACTAACATCAGTTTAGGCGCGGCAGCAATTTCTCGAGCGATCACGACTTTTTGCTGATTGCCACCGGACAGCAGGGCGATTCGTAAATGTGGATCGGACGGACGTACATCGAACTTTTTTAATAGCTCGGTGCATTTGCTGAGAATGCTGGCGAAGTCGAGTAAACCAAAGCGTTTTTTAGTCTGTTGCTGATAACCGAAAAAACTATTCATCATGACCGAAAAGTTTTTAACTACGGCATCACGCAGTCGATCTTCTGGTACGTGACCAATACCAAGCTTACGGAAAATGGCAGGCAAACCATCGGCATCTTTGCGTTTGGCGATGGGTAGCAATCGACCTTGCATTTGTATCTCGCCGCTGCTTGGCAAGCGCATGCCGGATAAAATTTCCAGCAGCTCGCTTTGACCATTGCCAGAGACACCAGCGATGGCGACGATTTCACCAGCGCGTATGTTGAAGTTGATATCTTTCAGTAGATCGACCGCTTGCTTGCTACGCAAATTCAATCCTTTTACCTCAAGCACAGACGCGCCCGGAGCATAGGCAGCCCGTGGCAATTGCGTTTGTATCGGGCGACCTACCATCAGATTGGCTAGTTCTTCTTTGCTGGTACCAGCGGTAGCAACGGAGCCGACCACCGTGCCTGCGCGCATTACCGTCACCTGGTCGGTGATGTCGAGAATTTCTTGCAGCTTGTGGGTAATCAGGATGATGGTCTTGCCTTGCTCTTTGAACAGTCGCAAGACTTCAAATAGCGACGCCGTTTCTTGCACGGTCAGCACCGCGGTTGGCTCGTCCAGTATCAGAATGTTGGCGCTACGGTAGATTTGTTTGAGGATTTCTACCCGCTGTTGCAAACCAACCGACAAGTCTTGGATTTTGCTCAGCGGATCAACATCTAAAGAATAGCGCTGACAAATTTCACGCAGCTTTTTCTCAATATCGGTGCGATGAGCGGCGAGTCTGAGCCCACCTTCTGCGCCCAACATGACGTTATCAAGAACCGTCATATTTTCTACCAGCATAAAATGCTGATGCACCATCCCGATACCCAGTTTGATCGCTTCCTGACTATTGCGAATATGTTGTGGCTGACCGTTGATCAAGAGCTTGCCGCTATCCGCACGGTAGTAGCCGTACAGGATGCTCATCAAGGTTGATTTGCCTGCGCCGTTTTCTCCGATAACGCCGTGGATGCTACCGGGCGCTATAGAAAAATTCACATCGCGGTTGGCGTGTACGGCGCCAAAGCGTTTGGAGATTTGTTGGAATTCTACGGCTGGCTGCATACGGAGGAGGGATAAAAATTAGCTAGGGTTTGATCGGCGATGTTAATGAACTTAACGAACTCAGTGAACTTACTGAACTTACTGAACTTACTGAAATTGCTAGATGATAGAGACCTAACGCGACGATTGATTGCGCTAAGGTCTGCTTACATCATTTGGTTTTGCGCTTAGCTTAAAAACGTCGAGAATAAAATTTAATAGAGCATGAGCGCAAAACCAAACTGAAACAAGACAAGATAAGACACTAAACCGGGCATTTACTTCCGTCGCGCGAGTCAATCACTTTAACTTTACCGCTGATGATGTCTTGTTTTGCTGCGTTGACACGCTTTTCAATTTCTGGGGTGATCAGGGCGCGATTATCTTTATCAACAACCCAATCAACGCCACCCTCTTTCAGGCCTTTGTTGATGATACCCGGCTTCCAGTCACCGTTTTTGATTTGCATAAAGCTATCGTAAATCGCTTGGTCTACACGCTTAACCATCGAGGTCAGCATTGTGCCCGGATACAAATAATTTTGATTGGAATCAACACCGATGGCGAGCTTGCCTTTTTCTTTGGCTGTCTGCAACGTACCCATGCCGCTGCCGCCTGCTGCTGCGAAAACGACATCAACACCGCGTTCGAATTGCGCGCGCGCTAACTCGCCACCTTTGGCCGGATCGTTCCAGGCAGAAGTGGTGGTGCCAACCATATTGCTGGTGATCTCAACTTTGGCATCAACTGCTTTGGCACCTTGCGCGTAACCGCAAGAGAAAGTGCGTATCAGAGGAATATCCATACCGCCGACAAAACCGATTTTTTTAGACTTGCTAGCCATTGCCGCAGCAACACCAACCAGATAAGAACCCTCTTGTTCCTTGAACAGAACTGAGCTGACATTATTGCCTGTGGCAACGCCATCAATCACGACGAATTTAGTATTAGGGAATTCTTTGGCGATATTTTGCACTGCCTGACTTTGGGCAAAACCAATTGCTGCGATCAGATCGATTTTTTTGCGTGCCAGATTACGTAACACTTGCTCTGTTTGTGTATCGCTGGCGACCTGGACTTCCAGGAAAGAGATTTTGGTCTCTTTTTTAAAGCGCTCTGCACCTTCTGATGCGGATTGATTGAAGGATTTATCAAACTTGCCGCCTGCATCATAAATGACGGCTAACTTAGGATCGGCTGCAACAGCGCTGGCAGCGCTGACAACAGCAAACAAGCTCATTACAGTAAGGCAGAGACGCTTGAGTTTCATGGTGATTCCTTGTCGGTCGCAATTGTGTCGGAAGTGTCGAAAATATTGAAAGTATCAGCTCATTAGTTAGTGCTTTTCGGCCCAGCTATTCAAGGTTCGGTATTGCCCGTTGCTTTGAATAACGTCTGCTGAGCACCATTGATATAAATAAAGGATAAAAGGCCAGCAAGCCTAACATGGTCTAACTATTTCAGTAGTTTACTAAAAAAAATTTTATCGAATTTTAGCTTGCCCTGAACCTTCAGGCGGCCTTCTGTTTATGCATAAATTCCAGCACTTCATGCCGGTGCGGAATCGATGTTTGAGCGCCCAGTTTAGTCACCGTTAAAGCCGCTGTGTATTGCGCTTCGCTGCTTGCGTCTACGATATTTAATCCGTTAGCCAAGCCGACTGCCAGCGCTCCTACGAAAGTATCGCCTGCCGCCGTAGTGTCAACCACCTCGACCTTAATCGCAGGCAGAAAGTTGCTCGAATCTTTAGTCGTAATCATGACACCGTGCTCACCCATGGTCAGTAGCACTGTGCCGACGCCGCGTTTTAATAACTGTTGCGATGCCAATTTAGCGCTGGCCTGGTCGATGACCGTAGTGCCGCTCAATTGCGACGCTTCGGTTTCATTCACAATCAGATAGTCGACCAATCCCAATAACTCATCGCTTAAATCTTGCGCAGGCGCAGGATTGAGGATTACACCGACCTTGTGCTGATGTGCAATCTGGATGGCGCGTGTGACACTATCTAAGGGGGTTTCTAACTGGCACAACAAGAGTTTTGCTGTGGCGATGCTGGCGGTCGCGGCTTCTACTTGGGTAACTGAGACGCTAGCGTTGGCACCTGCGGCCAATACGATGCTGTTGTGCCCGCTGTCGTCGACCAAAATGCCTGCAACGCCGGTGGCGATGCCTTGTACGGTCGCCAGATTGGCTAGCTCTATGCCTTCAGTCGCGAGACATTGTTTTGAGAAATCGCCAAAGCCATCATTGCCAACAGCGCCGACAAAACTGACATCGGCACCTTGCCGTGCAGCGGCGACGGCCTGGTTGGCACCTTTGCCACCGGGAATTTGACGGAATTCATGACCATGCATCGTTTCACCGATTGCAGGCATGCGCGGTGTGCGGAACACGAGGTCCATATTGACGCTACCAACAACGGTAATGCGTGGCTTCATTTTGACAATCTCTTGGTAAAAAAATGGTCGCGCAATCGTTTGCGCAACCGATTTCCTATTTAACTATGGTGCGCTTATGCAAGTCAAGAACTAATCTGCAAAGCAATGATATTTTGATTTTTTAAAAATGGTGGCAAATTTTGGACGCTATCTTTTTTGTTGTCAAATGCCAATCAAGGCAATTGTCTTATATGAACTAATTTGAGCAAATTAGAGCGACTTTGTGAATAAGAAGAAAGCTTAATTGCAAAAATAATCCGTATTTTTCGATAGTTTCTTGATTGTGATAAGACATATGTTTATAATTTAAAACATATGTTTGTTTTGTTTTGTTTTGTTTTGTTTTGTTTTGTTTTGTTTTGTTTTGTTTTGTTTTGTTTTGATTTGAATTTAAGCGTTTTGGCTGGGATTAATGAGATTGGCTTTGGGCATCCCATGCTGTTGTTTTTTGTTCGTTGTTTGGCTCCTACATCTATCCGACAAAACCTTCTTTTGAATGAAGCTTAGTAAGGTAATAAATTAATATTAAATAATACTCATGGTGAGTATTATTTATTGTCTATACGTTTATTGACCTTCATCTTAATTTTCTTAAAAGAGCTGGGGAGTATATGGATTTAATCGTGAGCGAAGTTTCATTTTAAGTCTCCCACTATTTTTGAATTCCCTAAATTACGACCACCTTTGTTTCTGATTTCATTCTGTCTATCAATACCTCAGCCTACAGCCCATGTCAGAAATTTCGAAAAAAGATCAGTTGTTTGACATCATCCGCGCCCATCCCTTTGTGTCGCAGCAAGAGCTGGCGCAGCGCCTTCAGTTATCACGGTCGGCGGTGGCAGGACATATCGCCAGTCTGATCCGTGAAAAACGCTTGCTGGGTCGTGCCTACGTATTGCCCGAGCGCCGGCCAGTCTTATGCATCGGTGGTGCCAATATTGATCGTAAGGTGCGCACCTTAGCGACCTTACAAATGGGTACCTCAAATCCTGTCAGCCAACATGAAAGCTTTGGCGGAGTGGCACGCAACATCACTGAAAATCTGGCGCGTTTGGGTTGCGCGACTGCCTTACTTTGCGCGACCGGAGATGATGCCGTAGGCGCTGATTTGCTGGCACAAGCGCAGGCGTTGGGCATCGACACTAGTGCCAGTTTGCAATTGCCAGGGCAGGGCAGCGGCAGTTATACCGCCGTGTTAGATGCGGATGGCGAGATGTTATTGGCGTTGTCGCATATGACTTTGTGCGAGTCTCTAGATGCCACTTTTTTAGCAAGCCGCCAGGTGCAATTAAATACTGCGCTGATGACGGTGGCGGACTTAAATTTACCGCAAAGCAGTATTCAATACCTGATAACGCAAGCCAATCAACATGCCAGTCCGCTGATACTGGTCGCTGTATCTCAACCCAAAATGGCGCGTCTGCCGGAGGTATTAGAAGGCGTGCGTTTGCTGATACTCAACTTGGGTGAATTGGAGACTCGCGTCGGCTCTCGTCTGAGCACTGATGGTGAGGAAAAAATCAACGAGGACAAAATACAGCGTGCCTGTCGCCAGCTACAACAGCAAGGCGCGCAGGATGTGATTGTCACCTTGGGCGATGCTGGCGTGATGCTGACCAGCGGTACGGACTGGCACCGTTTGCCAGCGCCGTTGCTAGTGGCATCCGATGTTGTGGATGTGACGGGTGCGGGCGACGCCTTTGCGGCAGCAGTGTGCTGGTCCTTGTATCACAACAATGCAGATCTGTTATTAGCAGCACAGCGCGGCTTGCATCTGGCGGCCTTGACTTTGCAAAGTGCAGGCACGGTTTGCCCCGATCTGACGCCGGATACGCTGATGGCACTCACTTAACTCGTTGTCGAATTTAACCTAATAGAAATTACACCATCATTCGGGAAGTCTAATGCAAAACTACCTCGTATTTTCAAAAGAAGTCGCCCAAGCCAAAGCGGATGGCAAAGCTATTGTGGCCTTGGAATCCACCATTATTTCGCACGGCATGCCTTATCCGCAAAACGTCCAGACCGCATGCGAGGTTGAGCAATTGATTCGTGATAACGGCGCAGTACCCGCGACGATTGCGATTATTGGCGGCAAAATCTGTGTAGGTTTATCTGACGCAGAACTAGAGCAATTAGCCAGTGCACCCGAGGTAATGAAAGTCAGTCGTCGTGATTTACCCTATGTTTTATCGACGGGTAAACTGGGCGCAACAACCGTTGCCGCAACGATGATTTGTGCGGAGTTGGCAGGAATTGCCGTGTTTGTCACCGGCGGCATTGGTGGTGTGCATCGCGGTGCAGAAACCAGTTTTGATATTTCTGCTGACTTGCAAGAGCTTGCGCAAACCTCGGTCGCAGTTGTCTGTGCCGGCGCAAAATCGATTTTGGATTTGGGTCTGACCTTGGAATATTTAGAGACCCATGGCGTGCCGGTGGTGAGCGTAGGCCAAGCTGAATTCCCCGCATTTTTTACTCGCGGCAGCGGCTTTAAAGCCGATTTTCAGTTGGATACAGCAACCGGGCAAGCCGACTTTATCCGTTGCAAATGGGCGCTGGGTTTGCGTGGCGGTGTGGTGATTGCCAATCCTGTTCCAGAAGCTTACGCCATGCCAAAAGCAGAGATAGACAGCATCACGGAGCAGGCTTTGCAAGAGGCGGACGCGCAAGGTATTAACGGCAAAGCAGTGACGCCGTTTTTATTAAATAGAATCAAACAACTGACAGACGGCCGCAGTTTGGTGACGAATATCGCGCTGGTAAAAAACAATGCGATTGTCGGTGCAGCGTTGGCTTTGGCTTTGAAAAATGTTTGATCAGCTGCATTGCGCTGATACTTTGACGCAAGTTGAAGTCGATTTTTAGCAAGAACTTTGCAGGCTACGATTATGGTAATTCAATATACTCCCCATTATTTTTATAAAAAATGCCTTAGTGTCCAATGATTATATGGACGCTTTAGACATACTAATGGGGGTATTGTTTTTGATTGAGCGGGAATATTGCTAGCCCGGCGTTGTGTCGCAACACCGCATTCAACGCTAAAAAATACAATTAGGGATAGAAGATGCTGAGGTGATAACCAGATGCTTTGGTCTGAGATAACTCGAAATACAGTTTGATTTGCTGGTCGCTGGCGGCGCTAAAGCCTTTACTCAACTGGTTTGCTAAATCAGTTTTGTTGTCGAGCTTGGAGTCTAATTTATTACTATCTGACTTAGTGTCGGGCCTATTGTTTTTGTCACTCAAGTATTCTTCTGGCTTAAATACTTTACGCAAGACAGGCTTATCTTTAGCGTCATTTAAAATCAGCTCCACCATTGGCCATGCTTGTGCGGTGGCGCTTTTATTTTGCAACTGTATTACTAGCGAAAAGACATTCTTATCCGTCGACAAGGCTTGCAACTCATTTGATTCCAGCGAGATTTGATCGATTTGGGCGAGCAAGCTAATTTGGCAATGCAGTAACTTACAGGCATCGGCCAGCATCGGTTTAGTTTGTGGCACCCAGGCCGCGATGTGATTGCGTGCAATAAATACGCCTTGTCCCAGCAGCCCGACAAACAGGACTAACGACAAAGTAATCATCAAGCCGCGCAGGATTTTGCTACGTCCTTTACGTTTTTCCGCCGCTAAAATAAAGCCCGGTGTATCGAGATCAGTCTCTAGGTTGGCATCCGTTACTGGTGATGTACCTTCTGATAAATCGTCAGTGATGGAATCTGCTTTACCAGTCGTATCAAAAGCCAGGCCGTCATGCAAATAAGCCTCTGGCTCACCAGCATAATCATCAGCTTCGGGGTTTGAGTTTCCAGGCTTATCTGCGTTGACGGTAATGTCTGCGCTTGCTGGCTCATGCAAATAAGGTTCTTGCTTGTGGTCTGCGGCGCCAGTATCCTCTTCCGCCTCTGTCGCAGACCATCCTGGTTCATCCATCAAGGCAATGCGGGTTTGTAGTTCTACTTGCCCGATTGCTTCATCATCTAAATTGCTGTCGTTAGAGAGTGTGGTCTTATCGTGCTTGGCGGGTGAGCTGATGTCCTCATCCATCCCGAGATCAAAATCTAAGGAGTCAGCGCTAATTTCTGCTGCTGGAGAGTCAGTCACCAGCGCGGTGTTGGCTGCTGTAGTGAATGCGGTACTGACTACCTCGCTGATTGGTGTCTGGGGCGGTGTTTGATCGATGCCAGACGACGAATCTGCTACAGAAACTGCTGTATTCAATTCAGCAGTTTGGAGCAGGCTAGATTCTGCTTTTCTCTCTGTTGTAGTGATTTCGTGATGCTCGTCGATATGAGAATCGACGTCGTTATTTAAATCACCATCAACATTGATAGGCACTACCGGCGCAACTTGCACCTCGAGTGCTACCGTTGGCGCTGTTTGCACCGTCGGCCCGAGCAGATGCTCGATCCCGTTAAACGTCTGCTGGCAAGAGCCGCAGCGCACCAGACCGCCATGCAGTTTTAACTGATCATTGGCGACTCGGAAAGTCGTTTGGCAGTGGGGGCATTGGGTGGCGAGTGCCATGTGATGTCGATGCTTAGTTTTTGCTTATTTAAATTGCTTTATGGGGCTTAGCTAGGTTTTTTTCCGGAGAGCGCTACCCAGCCCTCATGTTCTGCCCAGACTGTGAGTGCAATAAACGGCGCATAAGCGGCGGCAACTTCTTCTGCCTGACGGGCTAAAACACCGGATAAAATTAAAAATCCACCAGCCGCAACCCGACCAGATAACATCGGTGCCATGACCTTTAATGGGCTGGATAAAATATTCGCGACCACGACATCAAACTGCGTTCCAACCGGATGGGATGCAGAGAATTGCTCAGGCAGCGTGTAAGTAATATCGCAATGATTGCGTTCAGCATTAAAGTTGGCTGACTCGATCGCTTGAGGGTCAATATCCACGCCGACAACGGCTTGCGCACCCAGTTTTTTTGCCACCATCGCTAAAATGCCAGAACCGCAACCGTAATCCAATACAGATAACTCTTTTGGCGCGTGCGCCTCTAGCCATTCCATGCAGAGGCGAGTAGTCGGGTGACTACCGGTGCCAAATGCCAGACCGGGATCCAGCTCCAGTACCAAAGCTGCAGGGTCGGGAATCTCGTGCCAGCTCGGTACTACCCAAATATTTTTGCCGATGTGGATAGGCTCAAACTGCGATTGGGTCAATCTAACCCAATCCTGATCTTCCACATGGCGAGTCGTGTAGGCTGGAGTTGTTGTCAATGCAATCGCCGCTGATGCTTCTGCCAAAATTGCGGCAGCATCGGCGTCGGCAGCAATTAATGCCACTACGCGGCTACGATCCCAAGCCGCCTCTTCTGGCTCCATACCTGGCTCGCCGAATAACGGTTTTTCAGCATCAGTACCTTCATCCGCATCTTCTACCGACACCGATAAAGCACCCGCTTCCATCAAGGCATCTGACAGGTTTTCAGCGTGTTCACGCGCTACTTCGATGAGAATTTCTATCCAGGCCATGTTTGAATCTTTCTGCTTACTAATTTACTTCGTTTTTTTGGACAGGTCCGGCATTTCTGCCAGCTTATGTTCCAGATAATGGATGTTGGTGCCGCCTTCAATAAAGCGGGCATCCACCATTAATTCACGATGCAAAGGGATATTGGTTTGTATGCCCTCTACTACCATTTCGGATAAGGCGATTTGCATGCGGCGGATGGCTTGCTCACGCGTTGTGCCGTAAGCAATTACTTTGCCGATCATGGAATCATAATTTGGTGGTACAAAGTAGCCCGCGTAGGCATGTGAATCTACCCGAATCCCAGGGCCGCCTGGTGTATGCCAGGACGTAATGCGACCTGGTGACGGGACAAACTTAAACGGGTCTTCTGCATTGATACGACACTCAACTGCATGGCCTTTAAACTCGATGTCGGCCTGGCGGAAACGCAATTTTTCGCCGAAAGCGATATGAATCTGCTCTTGCACGATATCGACGCCGGTGATCATTTCTGTCACCGGGTGTTCTACTTGCACGCGAGTATTCATTTCGATGAAATAGAACTCACCGTTTTCATACAAAAACTCAAACGTACCAGCGCCACGATAGCCAATTTTGCGGCATGCAGCGGCGCAACGTTCGCCAATTTTCTCTATGGTCTTGCGAGGAATGCCCGGTGCTGGTGCTTCTTCAATCACTTTTTGGTGGCGACGTTGCATGGAGCAATCGCGCTCGCCTAACCAGATCGCATTGCCGTGCTGATCTGCCAGAATCTGTATTTCCACATGGCGTGGATTTTCCAGAAATTTTTCCATATACACTTCTGGATTGCCGAAAGCCGCGCCTGCTTCTGCTTTGGTCATCGTGACCGCATTCAGCAAAGCAGCTTCGGTGTGTACCACGCGCATACCGCGCCCGCCGCCGCCGCCAGCAGCTTTGATGATGACCGGATAGCCGACTTTACGGGCAGTTTGTACAATTACTTTTGGATCATCCGGCAAAGCGCCTTCAGAGCCTGGTACGCAAGGCACGCCAGTTTTGATCATAGCTTGCTTGGCAGAGACTTTATCGCCCATCAAGCGAATGGATTCCGCACGCGGTCCAATAAAGACAAAGCCGGATTGCTCAACCCGCTCAGCGAAATCTGCATTTTCAGATAAGAAGCCGTAGCCAGGGTGAATCGCTTGCGCATCGGTCACTTCTGCTGCGCTGATGATCGCTGGCATGCTGAGATAGCTCAGATTGGATGGCGCTGGCCCGATACAGACGGACTCATCGGCTAGTTTGACGTATTTGGCTTCACGGTCGGCTTCGGAATGAACGACGACGGTTTTGATACCCATTTCGCGGCAGGCGCGCTGGATACGTAGCGCGATTTCACCCCGGTTGGCAATTAGAATTTTTTCAAACATGATATGAATTTTACGGTGGCAGTGCTTGCAGCGTTGCAGGCAGTATTTTTATAAAGCACTGATTTCTTTAATGAGATCATATAAAAAAACTGGGTTTAGCTGTGGCTTTAGCTGTGAGACTTTAGCTGTAAATTTAGCCAGGAGTAATCGTAGTGTTCGCCGAGAGTGATCTTGCGGCGATCTTACAACTATCCTACGATAAACAAGGGCTGACCGTATTCAACAGGTTGGCCGTTTTCCACCAAAATCTGTTTGATCGTGCCAGTAAAATCGCTTTCGATTTCATTCAACAGTTTCATCGCTTCGATGATGCAAAGGGTTTCGCCTTCTTTAACGCTTTTTCCGATTTCTACAAACGCGGCATTACCAGGCGCAGAGGAGCGGTAAAAAGTACCAACCATAGGGGATTTGACTACATGACCATCGGGAACTACTGGTGCTGCAGGTGCGCTTGCTGCTACTGGCGCTGCTGCCATTTGTTGAGGCATTTGCTGCATATGTTGCGGCTGCATCATCACAACTTGATTTTGCGGCATTGCAGAAGATTTAACGATGCGGACTTTACCTTCGCCTTCAGTGACTTCGAGTTCTGCAATATCTGACTCGGCGACGAGATCGATCAAGGTCTTGAGTTTTCTTAAATCCATGTGAAATCCCCTAGTGAAGATGTTTCTGAGCGAGCAAAATGGCTCAGAAAACGTGATTAGAACAAGCGCATCAGCGCAATAACCAGCTCAGAAAACAAGCATTGAATGGACATAATTATATGTCATATCAAAGATAATATGGGTAAATTGCGTGAAGATGCAAGAATTTAAAGATTTTTTAGGCTAAAGTCAATCGCTAATCGATAGCCTTCAGTGCCAAGTCCGAGGATCACGCCTGTGGCGACGTCGGACAGATAGGAATGGTGCCGGAAGTTTTCTCTTTGGTGCACATTGGAAATATGCACCTCAATAAACGGAATTGCCACACCAACCAAAGCATCGCGCAAAGCGATGCTGGTATGTGTGAGTGCGCCGGGATTAATAATGATCGCGTTAACTTGCTCTAATCTTGCTGCATGGATGCGGTCAATTAAAGCGCCTTCATGATTACTTTGAAAACTTTGCAGTTCCGCCCCAGCTTGCGCGGCTTGCAATTTTGCTGCACTTTCTAGGTCTGCCAAGGTAACTGAACCGTAAATATGCGGCTCACGAGTCCCGAGCAAATTTAAATTCGGACCATTCAGCAACAGCAGTTTGCTTGCCATATTATCAATTCTATTTCACGAAGATAACGCATTTTGCCGCTATTTACTTGGTATTGGCAAGGAAAACTATTTTGCTACGTTAGATAGTTTTGCAATATCAGCGCGCAATTCCTCCATTTTTAAGCGTCCCAGATACTGTTTTGCAATACTGCCATCCGCCGCAATCAGTACTGTAAATGGCAATCCACCGCCTTGATTGCCTAGCTGGCGCGATAATTCTGTGCCTTCCATCCCAGCCGAAAATACTGGATAAGTAATCTGATATTTTTTGGCAAACTCAGCAATATTGGCCGGACTATCGATGCCTAAGCCTAGTAATTGAACATTCTTTCCAGATAGTTCCTTTTGTAGCGCAGATAACTCAGGCATTTCTTGTACGCAAGGACCGCACCAGGTCGCCCAGAAATTAACGACTAAAAACTTACCCTGCCATTGCGCCAGTTTCTGAGCCTGGCCTTTGCTGTCAGATAGTGTGAGCCCCATCAATTGCGCCACACTGGTATTTTTAGGTGCTATGGGCGCTAATTGCTTATTGGCGGCGACTACGCCTACAGTTGCTGAGGCAATAGCGATCAGTACTGCTGCGATAAGAAAACGTTTATTCATTCCTGACTTTCTATAATCAATGCTTTGACTGCGGCGATAGAAGCGCGCTCATTGCGTCCGCCATGTTTGATGTCGTCCTGGTTGTATAAAGCCAGATGAACACCTTCCTGTTTGTACATGAAGCTGAGTGTTTCAACTTGTTCATTACGTTTATGGGCACGATTCCCCGCACTATTTTCGGATACTTCAAAGCGGATATCTTTGTTTAGCAAAAAAATCGTGACGTCCTTGCTATTGTCGGTAAATAAATGCAAATGAATATCAGAATGCTCGCCGGCGGTGCCATTTAGGGCGGCACCGACCAGGTAGGGATTAAACTTCTCCAGCTCTTGCATGACCTCAACAGCAATTTTTCGTAATTCCAGCAAACGTTGCGGCTGTGTGTCACCAAAGAAAATCGCATTGTATTCACGGACTTCCTGCTCAATTTCTTGATTGTCTGGCATCACATCGCCACGAATTTTTTGGTTGCCCAGCAACTGTTTGGCCGCGCGTCGCTTGGCAGATCCATAGTCCGCACCATCCTCAGCGATCATACGGGCTGCCAGCGCAGCGATTTCTGCGCGCAGGGAGTCGGATTCGTTTAGGCTGCTCATCATCATTGCGGCATCATAAACCAAAATACTTTGCGATGTTTCCAGTCGTACGGAATCTCTTGGCGGATGTCTTGAGGCGGTCGTCTGTCAGGTAGAATTGCGGGATTCTAAAATTTGCAGGATTTGTGCCAAATCGTTTTAGTCTGTTTGATCGTTTTGATCACACGGAATTATTCTCACGGTCTCGCTAATTCCTGTATTGCACTTATTCGCTTAGGCGCTTCGATAGCGCGATAAAAACCATGCATATTCATATATTAGGTATCTGCGGCACATTTATGGGCGGTCTGGCGGTCTTGGCGAAGGAGGCCGGACATCAAGTCACTGGCTGCGACGCCAATGTCTATCCGCCGATGAGTACTCAGTTGCAGGCGCAAGGGATTGAGCTGACCGAAGGTTTTACCGCAGATCAAATCGCGCTGGAGCCGGATTTGTTTGTGATTGGAAATGTAGTCACACGCGGCAATCCGCTGATGGAAGAAATTTTAAACCGCGGTTTGCCCTATATCTCTGGTCCGCAATGGATGGGCGAGCATATCTTGCGCGACAAGTGGGTGCTGGCGGTAGCAGGTACACATGGCAAGACCACAACGTCGGCGATGCTGGCATGGATACTGGAGTCTGCTGGTTATGCGCCAGGCTTTTTAATCGGGGGAGTGCCGCTCAATTTTGGTATTTCCGCCCGATTGTCTGGTTCGCAAGCCTCGGACTTTTTTGTCATTGAGGCGGACGAGTACGACACGGCGTTTTTTGATAAGCGCAGTAAGTTTGTCCATTACCATGCTAAGACCGCGATTTTAAATAATCTGGAATACGATCACGCAGATATTTTTCCGGACGTGGCGGCGATAGAAACCCAGTTCCATCATTTGGTGCGCACCGTGCCCGGCGTCGGTCGCTTGATTGTGAACGGGCAGGAAGCCACTTTACAAAACGTGCTGCAACGCGGTTGCTGGAGTGAGAAAGAATTCTTCACTACCGATGCGTCTGCAGGCCAGCAAGGCTGGTCCTTGTCGCTGCAAGAGGGCGAAGATTTTGAAGTGTTTTTCAACGGACAATCTCAAGGTATCGTGCAGTGGCAACTGAACGGTGCTCACAATCGTCTGAATGCTTTAGCAGCGATTGCTGCTGCACGCCATGTCGGCGTCACTCCTGCGATTGCGATTGAAGCGCTGGCGCAGTTTGTCAACGTCAAGCGCCGTATGGAAGTGCGTGGGGTTGAGGGTGGAGTCACCGTCGTCGATGATTTTGCACACCATCCTACGGCAATCACGACAACGGTTGCGGGTTTGCGTCGCAAGGTCGGCGCCGGGCGCATTTTGGCCGTACTGGAGCCGCGTTCCAACACCATGAAGTTGGGTAGTATGAAGCAAGCCTTGCCCGGTAGTCTGGAGCAGGCTGACTTGGTGTTTGCCTACGCAGCTCCAACTGCTTTTGCAGGAGGCAAGCCGGTGATAGGATGGGATCTGGCAGAAACATTGAGCCCGCTGGGCGCCAAAGCATCGGCCTTTAATGATATGGATAAGTTAGTCAGTGCTATCGTGCAGCAAGCGCAAACGGGTGACCACATTCTGGTGATGAGCAACGGCGGTTTTGGTGGAATTCATCAAAAATTGTTGGATGCGCTGGCGAGCAAAACGGTCGCCGCATGATTTTATATCTGCATGGCTTTCGCTCCTCACCGCAATCATTTAAAGCGCGAAAAATGGCGGAATACATGCGCAGTCTGGGGCGTGCAGACGAATATGTTTGTCCTCAATTGTCGGCATCGCCTTTGCTGGCGATTCAGCAGGCAGAGCAACTGATGTCAGCTTATGCTCCAGAAGATATCACCGTGATTGGCTCGTCGCTTGGTGGTTTTTACGCGACCTGGCTGGCAGAAAAATATGGCTGCAAGGCGATCTTGCTCAACCCAGCCGTCAAGCCGCCACGTGATCTGGAAAAGTATGTGGGTGTCACGACCGCTTATCACAGCGACGAGGTGTTTGAGTTTAAAGCGGAATACGTGCCGCAATTGCGCGCATACGAAGTCGCGGCAATCACACAAGCCGAGCGTTATTTTTTGCTGGCTGCGACCGGTGACGAAGTGTTGGATTGGCGCGAAATGACAGCGCATTATCCGGCTGCCAAACAAATTGTGATCGAAGGAAGTGATCATGGCATGGCGGATTTTGTCGATTATCTGGATCAGGTTTTATTGTTTTGTGACGCGGGAATCTGATCTTGGTTTGCTGTGTTTGCGATCAACGATATGAGTGACGGCCGCGTGAGCAGTGCTACTTTGAGCGCTACCATTTTGCGTAGTCATTCGCCTGCTTTTGCCCATTGGCTTACGCATGTCAATGGTGTTCAGGCTTCCGCAAAAATGGTTGATTGGCTGACCAATCGCTCCTCGCTGACGGCCAGACTAGTGGCCTGTTCAGATCAGTTTAGAGTACAGCGTTTGCATCAGCGTCAGGCAATTTGTCTGTCAGATGAGGCGATGCAGATTGGTTTGCCGCGCCGCGCCAAAGTATATGAGCGGGAAGTATTGTTGCGCTGTGATGGCGAGGCGGTGGTGTACGCACACACTGTGCTACCGTTGACCGCAACTGCCAGTCAGTGGCCATTATTTAGTTCGCTTGGTGAACGCTCTTTGGGCTCAACTTTGTTTAATGATCCTTTGGTGCAGCGTGGTGATTTGACGTATGCGCGTTTGCGGAGAGCGCATCCGCTGATGCGCAGAATCGCTGCCGTAGATGGAATAGATTTGGAGCAATCCGCCAGTCTCAGTCTGTTAGCGCGCCGTTCGGTGTTCCGGCGCAAAGGCGCTTGTTTATTGGTGACCGAGGTATTTTTGCCTGCGATTGCTAGCTTGATGAATAAATACTAGTAGGGTGTATTTTTAATCGTCCAGAGAATCATTGGACATTAAGCGGTATTTTTGCAGATACTCCCATGAAAATGATTATTTTGTAGAGAAAAGAAGTATTGCATGAATTTATTTTTTGAAGAATCCGGTGACTTTAAAGCGGGTAGTGTGATGTCCCAAACCGGCGAGGCATATCAGGTAGAACTCGCCAGCGGCAAGCGCAGCAAAGTGCGCGTTAAAGACGTGCTACTGCAATTTGCTTCACCCGATGCCAGCAGCTTGCTCGTGCAGGCAAAAACGCTAGCCGCTGAAATTGATCTGGAATTTTTGTGGGAAGTCGCAGGCGAGGAGGAGTTTGGGTTTGCAGAACTTGGTACCGAATATTTTGGGCATGCACCCAAACCGGAAGAAGCCGCAGGTCTGATTTTGGCCTTGCATGGTGCACCGGTTTATTTCTACAAAAAAGGTCGCGGTCGTTATAAGGCGGCGCCAGAAGCGTCGCTCAAAGCCGCATTGGCTGGGATAGAGAAGAAAAAGCAGCAAGCGATTATCCAGGCAGGCTATGTAGAAGAGTTAAAGCAGCATCGCTTGCCGGATGCGTTCAAATCACTGGCCTTGCAACTGCTGTTTAAGCCAGAAAAAAATGGCATCGAATACAAAGCCTTTGCCGAAGCCTGCGATGCACTGCAAATGTCGCCACAACGCTTGATGCTGGCTTGCGGTGGCGTGAAGAGTGCTAAAGATTTACATTTCTCTAAATTTTTATTTGAGAATTTCCCGAAAGGTATTGGCTTCCCGCCGGCGCCTATTCCGTCCTTGCCGGCTGATTTGCCCGAGGCAGATGTGCAAGCGTTTTCGATTGATGACGTGACCACGACAGAAATTGACGATGCGTTTTCCGTCGTCATGCTGGGTAATGACCAGATACGCATCGGTATCCACATCGCGGCACCGGCGCTGGGCATACAACGCAATGATGCACTCGACATGATTGCACGCTCGCGCATGTCGACCGTGTACATGCCCGGCGATAAGATCACCATGTTGCCTGATGCCTTGGTAGAGACTTATACCTTGGGCGAGGGGCAGACTCGTCCGGCGCTGTCCTTATACGTGACGCTCAATACTAGCGACTGGAGTGTGATCTCCACAGAAACCAAGTTGGAAGCCATCCCGATGGCGTCCAACTTGCGCCACAATGATCTGGACGCCTTAGTCACCGAAGAAAATCTCGCCAATGATGCCGGTGAGTATCCGCATAAAGCCGAGATCGCGCAGATCTGGCAATGGGCGCAAGTATTGGAAAAAGGTCGCATGGCCAAGCGCGAAGGTTTTGGTTTAAAGCCAGAACAAACCAATCGCGTCGATTTCAATTTTTATGTAGAAGATGATGTCGTCTCCATCGTCCGCCGCAAGCGTGGCGCGCCGCTGGATAAGATGGTTGCTGAGCTGATGATTTTTGCCAATAGTACCTGGGGTAAATTCATGGCGGATCATGGTATCCCCGGTATTTACCGAGCGCAGGGTGGTGGCTCCGGTGGTTGGGCGGCCAAGATGCAAGTGCGCATGGTCACGCATGCTGCGCCGCATCAGGGCTTGGGCGTGGATCAATATGCCTGGAGCACTTCACCACTGCGTCGTTACACCGATCTGGTCAATCAATGGCAGATCATTGCCTGCGTACAGCATGGCGTCACTGCACCGCTGGTTGCGCCGTTCAAGCCAAAAGATGCCGACCTGTTTGCGATTGTGTCCGGTTTTGATGCCGCCTATGCCGCCTATGCCGATTTCCAAAATAATATGGAAAGATATTGGTGCTTGCGTTGGTTAGGGCAAGAGAACGCGCGTCAGGTTGAGGCAGTCGTCTTGAAGGATGAAGTGCTGCGTCTGGTCGATATTCCATTGATTATCCGCTTGCCGGGTATGCCGCAAATGGCGCGCGGTGCGCAAGTTAAACTGGATATTCTGCGCTGGGATGAAGTTGATCTCAGCGTCGAGGCGCGGATCCTCGAAATGCTCTCCAGCGTCACCGATGAAGGTTTGGGTGAGATGGATGAGAGTGATGACGATACTGCCGCTGCGGTTGATACTGAGGTTGATGCTGATACTGAAACTCAGACTGCGCCAGAAAACGAATCACCGGATCAGTCTGGCAGCATCGATAACAACGCTGATACCTCAGAAGATCAGAAACTTGAAGCCGATACGGCAACGGGCGATGTAAAATCTGATTCAGACTTGGTAGCAGATAATTAATAAAAAATTAGTCAGAGCCTGGATAGCTCATAGTTCTGACTAACGTATAACAAAGCTCTTTCAAAATGACGATATTATTTGTGAAATCCATCTTAGACAATCTGATTCTCTCCATCGCTATCATGGTCTCGTTGGTATTGCATGGGACGATATTGCTACTGCATTTTGTCGCGCCGCATCCGGCAGAAGTCGTGGCCGCTGACCCTGGTTTAGAAGTCATCTTGGTCAACGCCAAACACGATAAAAAGCCACTCAAAGCAGAAGCATTGGCGCAAGCCGATCTGGATGGTGGTGGCGCTAATGACAGTGGGCGTGCTAAATCACCTTTGCCAGATATGCGTAAAACTGAAAACGGCGACAGCATCATGGTCGCCAAGCGCAAAGTAGAGGAATTAGAAGAGCAGCAAAAAAAATTGATGGATCAAGTCAATTTAAAAACACGCGTCAACACACCGCCCCCAACCGACAACAAGCCAAACGACGCTAAACCGACCAGCAATGGACAAGATCATGTCGACAGCACGCAGGCACTGGCACGCATGGCGGCTGAAATTTCGCAAAGTATAGAAGACCAGAATAAGCGCCCGCGTAAAACTTTTATTACACCCAGCACCCAGGCAGTTGGTTACGCGGTGTATTACAAGACTTTGCAAAAACGGGTGGAAGATATTGGCACCTTGGATTTTCCGCAAAAAAACGGCAAAAAATTATATGGTGAGTTGATTGTGTACATTCCGATTTTTCAGGACGGTACTATTTATGAAAAAGATGGCGGTCCAAAAGTCGAGAAGTCATCAGGTAATCCCGCATTAGATGCCGCAGCTTTACGTATCGTCAGACGTGCAGCGCCGTTTGGTAAATTCCCACCCAATATGCGCTCGAATGATAAAGACGATTTGTGGATAGTGATCACCCGTTTTAAATTTACCCGTGACCAGCAGTTAGAAACCGAGTTGCGCGGAGGTGGCAATTGATTGCTTCTTCAGAGCCCGATCGTTATGTGGTGATCGGCAATCCGATTGCGCATAGCAAATCGCCGTCTATTCATGCCAGCTTTGCGATGCAGACTGTGCAACATATCGACTATCAGCGTTTGCTGGCACCGCTAGATGGTTTTGCGGACTGTGTGCAGGCATTCCGTTCTGCGGGCGGTAAAGGTGCCAACGTCACCGTGCCTTTTAAGCTGGAAGCATTTGCATTAGCCACCCAACTGACACCGCGCGCACTAGCCGCCGGTGCGGTAAATACGCTCAAGTTTGATGGTGAGGAGATCATCGGCGATAACACCGATGGACAAGGTCTGGTCGCTGATATTGTGCAAAACGCAGGCATAGTATTAAAAGCGAAACGTATTTTGTTACTGGGCGCAGGCGGAGCAGCGCGCGGTGCAATTCTTCCCTTATTAGAACAACATCCGGCAGAACTCATCATCGCTAATCGTAGCTTGGTACGCGCACAAGAGTTAGTCGCACTGGCACATCAGTACAATCCCGATGCGGCGAGCAATAGCAGAGTTCAGGCAGTGCCATTTGCTGACGCAGCGGGCATCTTTGACGTCATCATCAACGCCACCTCAGCCAGTTTGCAGGACGATCTGCCGCCTGTTCCTGCCGGCGTATTTGCGTCCCATACCTTGGCCTATGACATGATGTACGGCGCTCAGCCAACGACGTTTCTGCGCTATGCCGCCGGGCAAGGTACGCAGACCAGAGATGGCTTGGGTATGCTGGTGGAACAAGCCGCCGCTGCGTTCCAGTTGTGGCGCGGCGTGCAACCAGAGACGCAAAAAATATTAGCTGATTTACGCATGGCTTTAGCTGTATCTGCACCTGCACCTGTATCGACAACAGCACCGGAGCCAACATGAAGCGCGTCCTTTTATGGCTGATCCTGTTGCCACTATTATTATTTGTGTTGTTGCAGGCGTATTTCTTATTGCAAATTTGCTGGTGGGTACATTTCAATCCCTCATCTACCAGTTTCATGCGACATCAATTAGATCTGTTGCAAGAGAAAAATCCCGACGCCAAACTTCAACAGAAGTGGGTGCCGTACGCTAAGATTTCTAATAACCTAAAGCGTGCCGTGATTGCCTCAGAGGACGATACTTTTGTCGATCATGAAGGAGTCGATTGGGAAGCCTTGCAAAAGGCTTATGAGAAAAATCAGAAGAAGGGCAAGGTCGTTTCTGGTGGCTCCACCATCACCCAGCAATTGGCTAAAAATTTATTCTTATCCGGCCAGCGCAGCTACTTGCGCAAAGGGCAAGAATTGATCATTACCTACATGCTAGAACTCTGCATGGATAAAGAACGTATCTTAGAAATTTATTTAAACGTAGTGGAGTGGGGCGTCGGCGTATTCGGTGCAGAGGCAGCATCCCAGCATTATTACGGCGTGACGGCGGCGGCACTCAGTCCAACCCAGGCGGCAAGGCTGGCCGTCATGTTACCCAAGCCTAGATACTTTGATAAAAATACTGGATCCGGCTACCTGCAAAGGCGTAGCGAACTGATCTTGAGACGAATGAATTCTGCCGAACTACCATGATCAATCAAAAACAATCTGGCTCTATGAGCTTATGGACCATTTCCTTCTTGATGATGTTATTAACTGCAGTAGGCTTGAGTGTTTTATATATGGCGCGTTATGGTGAATTGCCTTTTCCACAGGCTCGAGCCAGATGGAGTAAATCAGCGAATGTGATTTCAACTGAATTAAAAAATGCCAGCGGCATGCAATCGTCCGTTAGCTCACAAGATACAAGCAGCACGCCAAATGCCAATATACAGCAAGCTGTAACTATAGATGCTGGTGTGCGTCGTTGCACCGTTAACGGCAAGACGGTTTATTCCGATACTTTGTGCCTCGATAATAATCCCACGACTAAAACGCTCAAGCTGCACGACAATAAGTCCGACGCGCCGAAAGCGCCCGCATCCGCAGTAGATAGCAATGATCTGGCTGGACAAGATTTGCGTGAGAAAATTTTGAGCAAAATGCTGAAGTAAATTGTAGAACTTGCTTGGAATAGCATGGCAATTCTGTCTAAGCAATCTAGCAAATAAACTACGTAAATAATCTCCGTATATTCATTTTTAATCTGACAGGGCATAAATAAATTTCATGCAACTACGCACTGCCACCTTATCCGACGCTAAAGCAATCGCCCATCTTCATGCTGAAAACTGGAGACTTGCGTATCGGGGTTTGCTGCAAGATGCTTACCTTGATCATGAGATTCATGCTGAGCGCTTAGCGTCGTGGGAAGAGCGTTTTCACCAGCCCACAGCAAATCAATATATCGTCGTTGCAGAAGAGAACGGTGTTCTTTGTGGCTTCGCTTGCGCATTCGCAAACGAAGATCCGCAATGGGGGCATTACCTCGATAATCTGCATGTCGCAGCCGATAGTAAAGGGCAAAATCTCGGTGGAAAATTAATGGCCGATGTTGCCGTCTGGTGCCGCAGTCAAAATGCAAGCCAAGGTTTGTATTTGTGGGTGCTGGAAGCCAATCATGCCGCCATACGCTTTTATCAGCGCATGGGCGGTGTGGCGGCAGATACCGAATTATGGGAGCCACCAGGTGGCGGCAAAGTGCCGACCTTGCGTTATGTCTGGCCTGAACTGAGTCAGCTTGGTTCTAAATAGGGTTAGTTGACAATCTGAGGCCTTGATTTAAAAATAATTTACTGAAGCTTGATCACTCATCACTCATCACTCATCATTCATTATTTAATGAGCGATCAATTCAGTCTGATTTAGGTGTTATCTCGCTACAACCCCAACTCCCGTCGCTCCGGCAATTCCTAAATTAGTCAGAGCCGCCATCTCCTCAGCAGATCTAACACCTTCAGCGAATACCTGGATATCGATACGATTCAAGATATTTGCCATGCCTTTGATAAATGCCTGGTTACTGGCATTGGCATCAATGTTACGGATAAAGCTGGCATCAATTTTCAGGTAATCCAGTTTGATGTCGTGGATTAAATTCATACGGCTTAGTTGATGACCGGCGTGTTTGAAGCCGATTTTGCAACCATAAGGATGGACGATTTGTTCAAAAATTCTAAAGGCATCCAGATGGTTGAACACACCATTTTCTGGAATCTCCAGCCATAAGCGCTTGCATAGTTCTGGATTGGTTTTCAACAGCGTTTGTACTGCTGCACGGAATGTCGTATCCCGGATTGATAATGCGGATAAATTGACGGCAACACCCGCCAAACTTGGATTTTTTCTTAACTCGTTTAAGCCCAGATTCATCGCCGCGAGGTCTAACTGTGTGCTCAAACCCAAGCGTTCTGCAACGGGCAAAAAGCGTCCCGCTGCAAACCAGATATCATCAAACATCAAGCGTAAAGCTGATTCCTGATGGACGATGTTTTGCTGGAAATCCACTACAGGAAATAGCGCGAGCTTGACTTTATCTTGCTGTAAGGCTTGCTGGATTAAGTTAGTCCATTCTTCTTTAGTTTTCGGTGCCTGCGTGATGTCTAAAGGTAGCGCACGATAGGTGCCGCTGATACCTGTGCTTTCTACGCTGGCGACGGCGCTGTCGACTTGGGATAAGAGTTTGCCAGAGCTGATACCAAAATTAAACTCACCATAGCCGACGCAGATTGTGAAGGAGTTTTTGGCGACTGCGTTGACCGTATCTTGTATCCGTTTCAGTAGGGCCGTTGCCAGCGGCTCGGCATTACTTTCCCTGCACAGTATTGCAAAGTCCGAGCCGTTTAAGCGGGCAGCAAATCCTTCCTGTAATCCCGATAAGCTATCCGTCAATTGTCCACCGATTGTTCTTAACAAGGAATCAGTCTTCTCGCGTCCCAGTTGTTGATTGAGTTGTGAAAAATTCGCCAGTCGCATCAGTATCAGACTACCAGTTGCGGTATGTTCCTCTTCTATCATGACTTGCAGGCGCGCCATAAAATGGGAACGATTGGCCAAGTTTGTGATGGCGTCGGTATTGGCTTCGCGTTGCAATGCATCCAGTCGGGACGCTTCTTCTGCGAACATGGATTTGAGTAAATTGACGGAGGCATTCATCGCTACTGTGAGCTTGCGAAGTTCTGGCACATCGGATTCTGGCGTGGTGACAAAGCGTCTTTCAGATAATGCATTAGCTTGTTCAATCACGGTATCTAAAGGCCGCTTCAAGCGGCGTAAAATGCGGGTGCCGAGGTAGCCAGAAATCAAACCAGCTAGCCCAATCGCTGCCAGCATTTTGCAGGAAGAATCCCATAGCGCTTGATAAGCAAAACCACTTTGCGTCACGATAGAAATGGTGCCGACTTGTTTCCAGCCATTGCTGATTTGTGCCTGACCGGGGAAGGAGCTGATCGGGAATAGCTGGATAAACCATTTCGGAACACTCGCTCGCTCGGGTTCTGCAACGCGTTCAACCAGTTTTTTTCCTTCTGGATTAATGATGCTGATATTTTCGTAATAGCCGCGATCAAATAAAGCTGTGACGATCAGTTCCAGCTCGACGGCATCGATGTTTTTTTGATTCAGTGATAAGGCTAAGACGCTGGCGTTATCGGCATTTTTCATGCGTAGCTGTTCATTCAGATAGGCCCGTGAACTCAGTGTGGAGGCAAGCAAACTTCCTACCGATGCCAGCACGGTACTGAGGATAATGGCGAGCCAGAGTTGACGATACATGGACATAAATTTTCCTTTAAAAACCTTCTCGTTTGGCACGTTCTAACAGATCTTGCCAGCGCGATAGCCGGCTAGTGCCGCCGGCACCAGGTTTGGTATTACCTGCGACGCCCGAGTAAATGCCTTGACTGTTAAAGCTGAAGATCGGGATTAAGTCTGGCCGGCGTGAAGCCGGACGAATATCGTTGACCAGACTATCCAGGATCAATGGCTCGGCGCTACTTGATGGGTAGTAAGCGAGGATCATGTGCGCCTGTTGTGCGCTAGTGCCATCGGCATTGGTGATTTTTGCTTTGACGTAAATCAGGCGTAATTGATTTTCGGGTACGTTCATGTTCAGCAGGGTGAAGTACTTGGCGATGACATAGTCCTCACAATCGCCTTTTTCTTTCGATAAAAGTTCCATCGGCGTCGCCCAATAATCCTCAACGCCCCAGACTTCCTGATCCTCGGTATAAGTGATTTTTTGATTAAAAAAATCATTCACTTTTTCTAATTTGGCGCTAGTCGTAAGCGCCATGTTTGTCTGAATCAGGTTGCGCCATTCCAGCAGCAGTTGTTGGTTGCCACCCATGGCGCGTAGCGTAGATTGCAGTCGCGGAAAATCAAGGGCACTCACCGTCAGCAACACACTGCAAGCAAGCAACAGCAATGCTAGTTTGCAGAGGGTATGTGGGAACGTGCTGCGTAGAGACAAATGGTTGGCCCAAGGCTGAGAGGTGTAGATGAGGTTTTCTGTATCAAACACTGAAGAATTTTGTACGAAATGCGAAGAACCTATCTAGTGTCATTTAAATATACTCCCCATTATTTTTTCTAAAACGCCTTATTGTCCAGTAATTATATGGACAAATAATAAATACATACTGGGAGTATATATTTAATCTTTTATGTAATGCAGATCAACGCGAGACTTAATTTTTTTGTCGACACAAAAGGGAAATCTCGGTTTAACTCAAATTTCCTTTTATCAGCGTAACGCGTGTGGTTAAAACCTCACCTACATATCCACATCGAATTACTAGCATTTTTGTAGACAAAATAAACTACTACTTCATTGCTGTCTGGATGTCATTTGCTATAGATCGCGGCAAATAAACAGCCAAAAAATAATATTGCCCAAATAACTCCCCAGCGCAATGCTGCGGTTTTATTCGGCATAACAATTGTTAATATCATCATGCCCAAGGATATCTGCACACCGCCCATCCATTGGGCAGTCAATCCATCCGCGCTAAAGAGTTGGCCGCGTTTAGTAGTACCCGCAAAATGACCAGAAAAAATCGCCAGTAAACCTAAACCCAGCATTACAGCCGCGAACAAGCCTGTAATGACATAGACAATACGCTTTTGGCGTATTTGTTCCTGGATTTTTAGGTCTTCAGGATGCTGCATGAACCTAGTCCTCTTTTTACTTTAGTGTTCTGTTTTATATTAACTTTATTCAGTTTGCTAAACAAAGGCTGTAACCTCGGAGGCCATTACTTCGCTAGTTCCGCAAACGCTTTTTTCGCCGCAGCGATCGTCTCAGCGATGACCGCATCGTCATGTTGTGCTGACACAAAGCCTGCTTCAAATGCTGACGGTGCCAGGTAGACGCCGGCGTCTAACATCAGATGGAAGAAGCGGTTGAAGCGGTCTTTATCGCTGGACATCATGGCAGCATAAGTCGCTGGAACCTCGGCAGCGAAGTAAAGGCCGAACATGCCGCCCTCTGAATCTGCGCAAAATGGGATGTCTGCTTCTTTAGCCGCAGCGCTTAAACCTTCCACTAATTTGCGGGTTTGCGCGGTCAGATTTTCATAGAAGCCAGGCTCTTGTACCAGTTTGAGTGTAGTCATGCCAGCAGCTACAGCAACCGGATTGCCAGACAAAGTCCCCGCCTGATAAACGCCGCCAATCGGTGCCATGTGTTGCATTAAATCCGCACGTCCACCAAACGCCGCCACAGGTAATCCGCCGCCAATGACTTTGCCTAAGGCCGTGATGTCTGCGTTAATGCCGTACAGCGCTTGTGCGCCGCCCAAGCCAACACGGAAGCCGCACATGACCTCATCAAAAATCAATACGCTGCCATATTCAGTGCACAGGCGACGCATGGTTTGTAAAAATGCCGGCGTGGCTTTGATCAGATTCATGTTGCCTGCAATCGGTTCAACGATCACACAGGCGATGTCTTTGCCGTAGACTTTGAAGGCGTCTTCCAGTTGTTGCGGATTGTTGTAGTCGAGCACCAAGGTATGCTTGGTGAAATCCTCTGGCACACCGGCAGAAGTCGGATTGCCGAAGGTGAGCAGGCCGCTGCCAGCTTTTACCAAAAGTGAATCGGCATGACCGTGATAGCAGCCTTCAAACTTAATAATCTTATCGCGCTTGGTCGCACCACGAGCCAGACGCAATGCGCTCATCGTTGCCTCGGTGCCGCTGGATACCAGTCGCACTTGTTCTATTGAGGGCACGAGGCGACAGATTTCTTCTGCCATCTCGATTTCGCCTTCGGTCGGCGCACCAAAGCTGAGGCCGCGTGTGGCAGCTTCTTGTACCGCTTTGACGACAGCCGGGTGTGCGTGACCAAGGATGGCGGGCCCCCAGGAACCGATGTAGTCGATATAGCGCTGATCTTCTGCATCCCAAAAATAGGGACCCTCTGCACGTTTGATAAAGCGCGGTGTACCACCTACGGATTTGAACGCACGCACCGGTGAGTTAACGCCGCCAGGAGTGGTTTTTTGTGCGCGTAAAAAAAGACTGTCGTTGGTATTTGTCATAGTTGCGTAAAAAGATGAATGGGGTGTAATGAGGTTAGCGGCGATTACTTTAAAAAATATTTAATGTGAGGTAAGCGTCCAGCAATTAAAAAAAATTGGTGAGCCAGTAAAATCCAGACGCTAGAAAGTTATAGCAAGACCCCAGATTATTCAGGCTCTTTTGCCCAAAAATAACGATCTGGAATTAATCTGCCCATACCCAGCCGTTGGGCGTGACTAATAGCCGCTAGCGTAAATTCTTGCGCTTCTAAAACTGCCTCGGGGATTTCAAGTCCGTTTGCCAATAATGCGGCAATACTGGCAGACAAAGTTGTGCCTGCGCCAACGTGTGAGCCAGTGATTCTCTGCCAATGGTCATTACGGACGACGCCTGCTTCGTTAAACAAAATATTGGCTACTTCATTGGTGGTGGTCGGTGTGCCGGTGACAAACACATATTCACAACCGGATTCGATCAAGGTCATGACATCGGCCAGCATCTCGTCGTCGATGTTAGTTTCGGTATTCAAATTACCGGATTCATCGGATTCATCGGATTCGCTTACTTCATTTGGCTCGCGCCAGGTTTCTGCTAAACGAGATAGCTCTACTGCGGAAAGCACTAGTACGGTCGCTTGAGGTATCAACAATTCACGGATTGCTAATAACAGATCCTCAGCTTCCGGGTCGTCTGGCATGCCAGAATTAAACGGATCAAGTACCAATGGCAAAGCGGGATAATCAGACACGATCTCCGCAATGACGGTGACATTTTCTACGCTGGCGATTTGGCCAACTTTAAACGCGACAACTGGCATGTCTTCCAAAATAGTCCGAGCCTGGTCAACAACCAGATCGACTTCCATCGGGTGAACATCGTCAATTTGAGAGGTATCTCCTACCAGAATCGCAGTGATCACAGGCAAGCCGTGGCAGCCCATTGCAGCGAATGAGGCTAAATCTGCTTGTATGCCGATACCAGATACGGGATCCGAAGCACCAAACGTAAGAATGAGAGGAGAAATTTGGTTTTGCACGGTGGGTAGATTAATATAGGCGACTTTGTGGAGATGATTGCACGATATTCTGTACTCGTGGCGCGTATTTGACGTGCTTTAGTAGCAAAAAATTCGTACGACAGTCTCCGTATTTTACTTGATTGAAGGGTTTTGGTCGTGAGCGATAAACAAACAGCAACTACAGAATTTAAGACTTGGATGTGCCTGATTTGTGGTTGGGTGTATGACGAAGAAGCCGGTTTGCCCGACGAGGGCATAGCGCCTGGAACACGTTGGGACGATGTGCCGATGAACTGGACTTGCCCTGAATGTGGCGCCCGTAAAGAAGATTTCGAAATGGTGGCGATGTAAGATAGTTAAAATTTAATTTTATTGCTTAAAAGATAAATTTCTGAACCATTTGACGCCGGTTGTTGCAGTTGAATGTTTATTCATGGAAAAAGTGTCGCAAGTTTCTTATTTTTTGTTACAGTGTTAGATGATTTTTAACGCAGTTTATTAGAGATAATCTTATGTCAACCTTGACAGGTAATGAAAGCTTGAAAATTATGGTGATCGACGATAGCAGCACGATTCGTCGGTCGGCAGAGATTTTTTTGGGGCAAGTGGGTTATAAAGTGGTTTTAGCGGAAGACGGCTTTGATGCGCTGGCTAAAATTAATGATTCACACCCTGATTTAATTTTTTGCGACATTTTAATGCCAAGACTGGATGGTTATCAGACTTGCGCATTGATCAAAAAAAGTGCCAGATTCCGCGACACGCCCGTTATCATGCTGTCTTCTAAAGACGGTTTGTTTGATCGGGCGCGCGGCGCTATGGTGGGGTCGGATGAATATCTTACCAAACCGTTTACTAAAGACAGTTTGCTCAAGACCGTTCGTAATTACACATCCGGCACGCCATCCAAATGATTTCAAAGTAAGAATATTGAGGTAGAAATAAAATGGCTATACAAAAAATTCTGGTAGTGGACGATTCTCCAACTGAGCGTTATTTCTTGACTGATATTCTGGTCAAAAATGGCTTCTCAGTTTCTACCGCAGAAAACGGCGAAGAAGCGCTGACAAAAATCAAGGCAGACAAGCCACAACTGATTTTGATGGATGTAGTGATGCCAGGTCAAAATGGTTTTCAGATCACGCGTGCAATTGCCCGCGATCCTGAGACACAAGACGTCCCTGTAATCATTTGCACTAGTAAAAATCAAGAAACCGATCGCATTTGGGGTTTGCGCCAAGGCGCGCGTGACTATTTGGTAAAACCTATCGACCCACAAGAGTTATTGGCGAAAATCGCCGCTCTTGGTTAATCGTTCACGTTATTGAACTTTTCCGATAATCACTTCAGAAATTTATGGATCAAACTCCTCGCGACATAGACCCGCCTGCAGCGGTGACACGCTTAGATGGTGTAAGACCCGATAAGGCCTTACGCCGTACCCGTTTGCGGGAGTTTCAGGCACAGCTAGTCGAGCGCATGCAAGCGGCGCAGACTGGTACTCGCCTCAGTGCTAGTCAGCTCGGTGTGATGATAGGCCAAGTGCGTTATTTGTTAGATCTGCGAGAGGCGGGTGAAATCGTGTCCGCCGGATCGATGACCAAGGTGCCGCTGACTAAAGACTGGTATCTTGGTTTGTCAAACATACGCGGTAGCTTGACTAGTGTTGTCGATCTGGCGCGTTTTGAAGGTCGTGATGTCACAAATGTAGATAATAGTTGCCGCGTAGTCGCTTTTGCACCTAGCTTGTCTTTCAATAGTGGTTTGTTGGTGTCACAAGTGTTGGGCTTGCGCAACGCTGCTGATATGGAAGAGCAATTGGTATCAGATAATACTGACGAGCATAGCTACAAGCCTTGGATGATAAAAAAATATCGTGATCGGGATGCAAATATCTGGGTTGAATTAAGCCTCGCTGCTTTAATTCAAGACCAAGACTTTTTGCAAGTTGGTCTTTAAGGTTTGTAATCGCGTAAGTTCGTAATTTTGTAATTCGTCAGCTATCCAAAATAATATAGCTGGCAGCTTCTCAATCGTTTAGGAGACCTAGTAATGGCATTTAAACTACCGTTCTTGTCCAAGAAAAAACAAGACCATGAGCTTGACTTAGCTGAATCAGGCGTTCGGGAGTTCAATGATGCTGCCGATTCGATTGAAGAGGCAAGTAATGTGAAAATGCTCTCACCAGAAGCGTCAGAAGCTTCGTCTGAAAATCTGCAGGTAGAGCAGCCTGTTAAAGCACCGGTTGAGCGACCAGCAGTAGCACACGCAGATGCGACTTTTATCGGTGACGTTATTGAAAAAGGTGGGGATATCAGACTGCCTATAATCGGTAGTTTGCCTCTGCAACGTCAGATTCGTGTTCTGTTGATTTTAATGATCGCATCCCTACTAGCGGTTGCGCTTTTCGTGTATTTAAATTCGACACAATCAACCTTAATTTCTACTCAGGCGCAAATTGCGGGTGAGGCGCTAATGCACTCCCAGCGTATTGGTAAAGCTGCACCGAACTCGATCCAAGGTAATCCAGCTGCGTTTAAACAGCTGGATGAAAGCCGCAGGGAGCTGAATAACGACTTAAATATTCTGTTGAATGGCGGTTCTTACCAGGGGCGTGACGTGAGCAGGCCTGATTCAACTCTTGAGCCAGTATTGAAAGATACGCAAAAAGCGTGGAAGAACTCTGACAAAGCTGCAGATACGATTTTGAAGCTGCGCAAAGAATTAACTGGTTTCGGTCAGACGCTACAAAAACTGAATGGTTTGTCTGGTGGATTGCTGGAATTGACTGAGCAAATTTCGACATTAAAAGTACAGGGCGGTGGTACTTCTCGTGAAATTTCTGCTTCTGGTCAGCTAGTTATGTTGACGCAACGTCTGGCTCGTAGTGCGAATGAATTCTTGACCTCAGAGGGTGTAAATCCTGAAACAGCATTTTTGTTGGGTAAAGATACCAATACCTTCCGCGATCTTGTAGATGGCTTCTTGAACGGTAGTGAAGTTTTACGCCTAACAGCCACAAAAGATGCAGATACTCGTGAAAAGCTAACAGAGTTGCAAAAATCATTTGCAGAGTATCAGGCATCGGTTTCTAGTATTCTCGGCAACCTACAAAATTTTATTGCTGCTAAACAGTCAGAGCAGTTACTGTTTAATGAGAACGAAGATTTAAAACAAAAACTGACTAAGCTGCAAAAAACTTACACTTCACAGCAAGATTCAACCAGTATCTATTTCTTGTTGATGTTGATCAGTGCCGTATTCGCATTGTTATCTGCCGCTGGTATTGCGTTAGTACTGTTGCAAGATAGCCGTAACCGTACAAAAGAAGCGAATGAACGACGGGTTGAGGCTGGCGCACAAATGTTACAAGCGCAAAAGCAAGAGGAAGAAGCGAAAGCAGCAAACGATCAAAATCAGGCTGCGATTTTGCGACTGATGAATGAATTGCAAGAAGTTGCGGATGGTGACTTAACGATTCAAGCAACGGTATCCGAAGATATCACTGGAGCGATCGCTGACTCGGTTAACTACACGGTGGAAGAGTTGCGTGGACTGGTTGGTCGCGTAACGTCAACAGCTGCGCAAGTTACTTCAGCATCAAATCATGCGCAGGGCATTTCAAACGATTTGTTGGAAGCATCACAGCAACAATCACGTGAGATTTCTGATGCGGGTCAAATCGTTGTGACCATGGCGCAGGATATTACTGACGTATCACGTTCAGCCAATGAGTCCGCCGAAGTTGCGCGTCAATCAGTTGCTGCGGCAGAGCAAGGTTCTCACGCGGTGGAAAATGCGATCAAAGGTATGAACGAGATTCGCGAGCAAATTCAGGAAACATCTAAACGGATTAAACGACTGGGTGAATCCTCACAAGAAATTGGTGAGATCACGGAACTGATTTCCGATATTACCGAACAAACCAACGTTTTGGCGTTGAATGCGGCGATTCAGGCGGCGTCAGCGGGTGAGGCAGGCCGAGGCTTCTCGGTGGTTGCGGAAGAGGTTCAGCGACTGGCGGAACGTTCGGCTGAAGCGACCAAGCAGATTGGCGCCTTGGTTCGTACGATTCAAACAGATACCCATGATGCGGTTGCCGCGATGGAAAAATCAACACAGGGTGTGGTTGAGGGTGCAAAGCTGTCCGATGCTGCTGGTACTGCGTTGTCTGAGATTCGTAGTGTTTCTAATCGTTTGGCGGAATTGATTCAAGGTATTTCCTTGGCGACGGAGCAGCAAGCGACTTCTGCGAACGGCGTTGCACAAAATATTCAGCATATTTTGACGATCACCGAACAAACTCAGAACGGTACTCAACAAACTGCGCATTCCATTAGTGAATTGTCGATGTTGGCTGAAGAACTTAGAAACTCGGTATCTCGCTTCCGAGTTGCTGCTTAGTTACGCAACTAATTTAGTTTGCTAATTTAGTTAGCTAAATTATCCAGCTACTGGCTGTTTTATAAATATGTGCGTATATGTGCATATGCAGTCAAATCATAAATGCACGGCGATAAGCGAAGGTTTATCGCCCTTTGAGTTTGCGGGGTACGCATGACATCTGATTTTTCAAATTCGCAAGAAACTTCCCAAGAGCAGTTTGATATTGGCCCACTCTCCTGGGTCATGGGCGAAGTTCGCGAAGCCATAACCAGTGCCGGAAAATTGTTGTCGGATGCAGTTTCCCAAGACGACGACAGCAAATCTACTATGTTGCTTCATTCAAAAAGCTATTTGCATCAAGCACATGGTGCTTTACAGATTGTTGATATTGACGGCGTCTCTATCGTCACAGAAACAATTGAAGATCTGGTCGAGCGCTTGCAAACCGGACAGTTGGAAATGTCCCAATTGCATGTTGACGTGATCAACGATGCTTTCCATGCCATTTTGCGTTATCTGGAAGATTTATTGTCTGGCAGTGCGCATCAACCTGTCCGTTTATTTCCTTATTATCGTGCTTTATTGCAACTTAAAGGCGCGGAAAGAATTCATCCTGCTGATTTGTTTTTCCCTTCACTGTCGGTTCAAGAACATATTCCTGAACTGACACTAAGTTCTAAGATCGTTAAGGTTGATTACACTCATATCAGACAGCGGTTTGAGAAACTTCTGCTGGTGGTATTGACCAATAAAGATCATGCCCAGCAATTGCAAGCTGTACAGACTATGCATGATTTAATCGCTGAGATCGAGCAGGTACAAACTACTGCGCAGACAAAAGCCTTTTGGTTAGTGATGCGTGGCTTTGCAGAAGCAGTATCCAAAGGTTCGATCAAAAATGAACAGTATGTAAAGCAGATTTTTGGACGCATTAATTTACAGATACGTCGCCTGGTTGATGGTGTCTCTAGTATTCCGGAACGCTTATTACGCGATGCATTATTTTTCATTGCACAGGTTGATCAGCCTTCTGAATTTGTTGCACAAATTCGTCGTGCCTACCAATTAGATAATCAAGTTCCGCTCGATTATGATCAAAAGAATTATGGAAAAATTCCCGCTAATATTCTGGTAACTGCCAAAGAGCAAGTCGCAAATTTAAAAAATTTGTGGGGCAGGATTGCGAACGGCGATATGAGTGTTGCGGATCGTTTTTCGCAAAAAATGAAAGATCTGGCAGAGAGCGGTTCTCAATTGAACTCTCCGGCTCTGTCCAAATTGCTGCGCGAATTGAGTGGGATTTCGCGCCACGCGGCACATACTTCGGATAACAGTAAGATTGGCATGGAGTTGGCCACTAGTTTGTTATTCGTTGAGAATGCACTAGACCAAATTGCACGTCTGCCAGCACATTTCTCTGAGCGTGCTGATGAAATCACAACACGCTTATTGTCGCTAGTGTCTGGTGACGAACCGCCGAATCAGGCTGCGTGGATGGGGGAAATTTCCAGAGAAGCTCAGCAAAGACAGACGATGTCGGTTCTGGTTGCAGAGATGCAGTCAAGTTTGCGCCAGGTTGAAAAAATCTTGGACGAATATTTCCGAGATCCTAATAGTTTAGATGTCCTGACGCCGGTCGATCCAATTCTGCATCAAATTGGCGGTGCGCTAGCTATTTTAGATCAAGATGATGTGATGCTTTCAGTAGAGCATACGCGTAAAGTGATAGGCCAGTTCGCCAGCATTGCTGGTACTGAGCATGCCGAAAATTCGTACCAAAATGTAGCGCAAAATATTGGTGCGCTATCATTTTTTATCGAAATATTGCAATCGCAACCAGATACCGCAAAGAAAAAATTCAGTTTTGATGCAGAGGCAGGCTTACTTCGTACGAAGCTGTTAGACAAAAATTCAGACAAAGAATTATTGCCGACTTCGCTAAATGCGTCTTCATCATATTCAGACATCAATATCACTAACGATATTGGTCATGCGGCAAGTCATACAACTGATACCGTGGTGACCGCTGAACAAGAGCTGTTAAATCAGCAGCATCAATCCGATATGCTGGTCGCTTCATTAGTGGAGCAGCCGGGTAATTCTGAACTGCAAGCACAACTAAAAGACTCGCTCGAGTCAGAGCGTTCAGTTGCTACTTTGCTAGACGATGCAGAGGCCAATACTAGGGCCAAAGCAGCGATAGATTTGTTAGACAAGGCAGATGCGACGATGTCGCAAGATTCTTTGAACGACATCGTTGCAGCGACGACGCATACAGTCACTGAATCTACGCCAACTTATGTACCTGAATTGCCTGAAGGTGATGAGGCAATTGATGCCGAGTTATTGGAAATTTTCCTGACAGAAGCGGATGAAGTATTAGAGTTTGTCCGCAAGACTGTGCCTCATTCCAGACTCAATTCAAATAATCAAGAAGACCTGACTAGCTTGCGTCGCTCTTTCCATACTCTAAAAGGAAGTGGGCGGATGGTTGGTCTGACTGTCTTTGGTGAGGCCGCCTGGAGCATAGAACAGGTGATGAATCTGTGGCTATCTGAGTCGCGCAACGGTAATGAAAATTTATATGCATTGCTTGATAAAGCTGCGAATGAATTAACTGTATGGGTAGAAGATTTAAAGCAATCTGGCTACTCAACGAGAAATGGCCATGCTGTTATTGCCGCTGCTGAGAGGATGAAGGCGGGACAAGATTATTTATATATAGAAGAGCAGCAAGCTACGCCATTAAGTGAAATAGCAAATGAAGTAGTTGGCACGCCAGTGTTACACGCAAGTATCGATGCTGAGCCTGAAGTTTCTGAGATAGTAGCTACTCAGGTTGCAGAGGAAAATATATCTGCGACTGAACACGAGTCAGTAGAGGAAGTAATCCAAGCGATCGCACTCGAGGATGAGGCGGACTATTTACATAGTGAGGCATTTACTGAGCATGCTGATCTGGCCGCTTTTGTGGCAGAAATACCTGCACATGTTGAGTTGCAAGAGCAGGAGAGTCCAATATTAGACGAGCCTTCACATGATTTGCTGGTTGCGTCCCCGAATGCGGACAATCTTCCTGATTTAAATGTTGACGATGTTTTGCCTGTTTTGCCACTAGCCGCACACTTGGACGACAGTAAGTTAGATTTGAGAAGCTTAAATTCTGCCAACCTAGACGTAACGAATTTAGATGCTCCTGATCAGGTCGCCGATACTCTAGATACTAATCAAGTTAGCGAATCTGCAGATACAGCTCATGCCACTGCATTGACTGATAATTTGATCAGCACTAGCAGTGCTCAAATTATTGAATTCCCTGATTTGTCCAAGCCTTTATCAACGCAAGATGATAATGTTAAACGTATTGGCGATATCGAAATTAGTTTGCCATTGCACACGATTTACATGGCAGAGACGGATGAAATTGTTCGTTTCTTGGCGCAGGACTTTGCAGAATGGCGACACGAGCCACATCGCGCAGTATCTAAGCACGCAGTTCATGCAGCACATTCTTTGGCCGGTAGTTCTGCTACTGTCGGATTGAAAGCGGTGCAAGAATTAGCGCATGGTTTAGAAATGGTTTTGCAGCGCTTGGAACGCCACCCTGTCACTTTAGATAATGCTGAATATGACGTAGTAGATCACAGCGTCGATGCGGTTAAATCTATGCTGCAAAAGTTTGCCTTATCAGAAATGGCTGAACATGCCCCAACTGAAGTGCGCCAATTAGAGAAATTACTGCAAGCAATTATCGGGCGGTCAGATGCTGGTGCCGATGATGAGTTCATTACATCCACAAATGAAAAACTTGATTTAAACGATCTTAGCGAATCACCTGATATTGTTGAGACTAAGGATTTAGCTGCTCAGTCCGATTCTTTCGTAGAAAATTCAATCGATACTGCAGAGGATGTTTCTGCTGAAACCACTGAATTTGAAGCCTCTGAAGTACATGGAGAAAATGCAGATACTTCTCTTGTTGATATTTCGCTGCATGATGTCCCTGAATTAACTGCATCTTTAGGCAATCAAGACTTAGTTGCTACTGAGCACCCCGTGTTAGAAGTTGATGAGATGCCGGTAGTTGAGGATACTCATCAAGCTACCTTAGCTTCACCTCCAGTTCTAGAGTTGAGCGAGCCAGACCCAGAGCCGGAAGTTCAAATCATAGAAGTTATAGCGCAGCCGCTGGAGACCCCAGCGCCTGCAGATTTATTGGCAGACGCTACCGTTGCCAGCGCATACGAACCTGCGGTATTGAGCTCAGATCCTGATCTACGCATTAAAGATGATCTCGATCTTGATTTGCTGCCAGTATTTATCGAAGAGGGTCACGATTTGTTGCCTATGGTTGGGCAGCTATTGCGTACTTGGAAGCAGCAACCAGAAGAGATCGCTGTACCACAATCTATTCTGCGTTTGATGCATACAATCAAGGGTAGTGCTCGGATGGCTGGTGCGATGGAATTGGGTCAGCATACTCATGACATGGAAACTCGCCTTGAAAACCTGATGCACGCAGGTGCTGGCGGGGTGGCGCGATTATCCTTGATGGATGATCTGCTGATGCGACACGATTACAGCATGCAATTGTTTGACCGTTTGCAAAATCCAAATGCGGTCGAAGTACAAGCGCCAGCAGTACCACTTACAGCAGCGCAAGAGCTAGATCAGTTCCAAGAGACTTTGAGTCCGCCAGTTGCTGAAGTAGTGCAAACACCAAGAGAATTGGTAAGCCTGACCTCGATTTTACCGCTGCAGTCTTCCAGTCCGTCATTTAATAAAGCGGTCAGTTCCACGCCTCGTACCACTGTGCCAGCGGCTACAACACCCGCAGCACCGGTGCCGTTGGTGCGGGTACGGGCAGATATTCTGGATCGTCTGGTCAATCAGGCCGGTGAAGTTTCTATCTCTCGCTCCAAACTAGAAAATGAAGTAAGCACCTTACGTACTTCGTTAACTGAATTGACCGATAACGTAAATCGCTTGCGCGATCAATTGCGTGAAGTAGAAATTCAGGCAGAAACGCAAATTACATCGCGTATGGCGATGTCCGGTGATCGTGAATTTGATCCATTAGAATTCGACCGGTTTACCCGTTTGCAAGAACTGACACGGATGATGGCAGAGAGCGTCAGCGACGTATCTACTGTGCAAAATAACTTGACTCGTACGATTGACAATGCATCCAATGACTTGCATGTGCAAGCGCGCCTGACGCGTGATTTGCAGCAGGATCTGATGCGTGTTCGTATGATTCCTTTTGCTAGTATCTCCGAGCGTTTATATCGTGTGACACGTCAGACTTCAAAAGAGGTTGATAAGCGCGTCAATTTAGATATTCGTGGCACTTCAGTTGAGATCGATCGTAGCGTGTTGGAAAAAATGGTTGGACCTTTCGAACATTTGTTACGTAACGCTATTGTCCATGGCATTGAGTCACGCGAATCACGTCGTCAAAATGGAAAAGAAGAAACAGGTGAGTTGCTAGTTGAAATTCGTCAGGAAGGTAACGAAGTGGTGATCCACTTTACTGATGATGGCCAAGGTTTGAATCTGGCACGTATCCGCGAAAAAGCCAAAACGTTAGGATTGCTTGGCTATGACGAAAGCGCTAGTGATGCTGAAGCCGTCAACATGATTTTTGAGCCTGGCTTCTCAACTGCCAACGAAGTAACTGAGTTGGCCGGGCGTGGTGTTGGCATGGACGTAGTTCGCTCCGAAGCGGCATCCTTAGGCGGTCGGGTTGAGGTAACTTCTGTCGAGGGTAAAGGTGCGCACTTTACTATTCACTTACCACTCACTTTGGCTGTGACTCAAGTGGTTATTTTGAAGTCAGGTGGAAAAACATTTGCAGTGCCGTCCGTCTTGGTAGAGCAAGTACAGCAACTGAAATCGGCTGTATTAGCTAATGCCTATAACGACGGCGCAATCATGTGGCAAGGCAATCGCGTTGCCATGCATTATTTGTCTACCTTGCTTGGTGAGAATGAAGTTGCACCGACTTCTCAACAATACACTCCTTTATTGATTATGAAGAGTGGTGCTGAGCGCGTCGCAATTCATGTTGACGATATCGTCGGTAACCGCGAGGTTGTGGTTAAAAATATTGGACCACAATTAGCGCGTATGGCAGGTATTGCTGGCGCAACGGTGTTGGGTTCAGGCGAAATTGTTTTAATCCTTAATCCTGTGCCTTTGGCATATAGAATGGAGCACGAACATGCTCGCCATCCTAGTGCAACACCAACGCCAGAAAATCCAGAAATGGGTGCCGTCGCTAATCTCAATACCGAGCCAAGTAAAGTCCAATCGGTTCCAGTACAAGGTTTGCGGACTCAGCACACCATTATGGTGGTGGATGATTCGTTGACTGTACGCCGGGTGACACAACGCTTGTTGACGCGTGAAGGCTACCAGGTTGTGTTGGCAAAAGATGGAATTGATGCGCTGGAACAATTGCAGTCGGTTACTCCCGATGTCATGCTGGTAGATATTGAAATGCCACGCATGGATGGCTTCGATTTGACGCGCAACGTACGCAGTGATGCACGTACCAGTCATATTCCTATCATCATGATTACCTCACGTACTGCGGATAAGCATCGCAATTACGCGCAGGAATTAGGTGTAAATGAATATTTTGGTAAGCCGTACCGCGAGGACGATTTATTGGGAGCGATTGTGCGCTTCGTAGGTAAAGAAGCCGTTGTCATTTAATTTTTTCCACCTGACAAGTTTAATTTTAGATCAGCTTCTTGATTAAACTTCTCAGTAAAAATGTTCTGACGGGTCTTAAAAATGCACCTTAATCAGGTGCATTTTTTTCGTCCGGTTTTTTCACAACGGCATAGCGTGCCAGTGTCGCCTTACGCGCCTGATCATGGGCAATCACCGGCGCAGGATAATCCTTACCTAAGCGGACACCTGCGAGTTCCAAGACCTCAGTTGTCTGTGCCCAGGGCGCGTGAATTTGCTTGTTACTGAGCTTGCTTAATTGGGGTAAATACTTGCGAATGAACTTAGCTTCTGCATCAAATTTCTCTGATTGTGTTACAGGATTAAAGATGCGGAAATAGGGTTGCGCATCACAGCCAGAAGAGGCCGCCCACTGCCAGCCACCATTATTTGCCGACAAATCAAAATCATTTAAATGCTGCGCAAAATAACGCTCACCCCAGCGCCAGTCTATCCCAAGGTCTTTGATCAGAAAACAGGCCGTCACCATCCGTAAACGGTTGTGCATATAGCCAGTCTGATTCAGTTGCAGCATGGCAGCGTCGACTAATGGATAGCCAGTACGTCCCTCACACCAGGCCGCGAATAAGGATTCTGCTTGAGCGCCACTTTCCCACTGGATGGCGTCATAATCAGGTTTAAAAGCATGACCAACTACGCGCGGATGGTGATTCAGGATCATGAAATAAAAATCCCGCCAGATCAGTTCATTCAACCAGGTTTGTGCGCCCGATTGGTCTGCCACTGTGCGCACGCAAGCCATCGCCTCTCTGACCAAATGGCGCACTGAGACAGTCCCAAACCGTAAATGTACCGATAGATACGAGGGACCTTTAACTGCTGGATAATCCCGCGCCACATCATATCGATGAATTCGATGTAAAAAATCCTCAAGCAATTTGGCTCCGCCGGACATGCCTGCCGGTATATTCATATGGGAGTCGCTTGTGTCGCTGAACCCCATTGCCTGCAAGCTTGGTATGCTTTCATCCGGAAACGCTCTTAAGCGATCAGCATAGGTTTCAACCGGATAAGGTTTGCTATAAAAGTCGCTGCCTTCTGCATAGAATTTTTTTAGCCACGCGTTTTTATAAGGCGTAAATACTGAAAAAGTTGTGCCAGCCAAGGACAAGACCTCGTCTTTCTCAAAAATCACCTGATCCTTACGGGTATGAAGTGCACAGTTAAAACTGGCGAGCCGAGTTTTAACAATGTTGTCCCGTGCAATTGCCTGTGGTTCGTAATCATGATTAACGAACACTGCAGAGGCATGCAACTCCGCTGCCAGTCTGGGAATTTCATCTTCAGGATCGCCATGCAGGACTATCAGACTCCCGCCCATTTTTTTCAGCTCTTGCGCTAATTCTTTGATGCTTTCGTAGATAAACCAGACGCGTCTGTCGTTGGCAGGCAGTCCTTGCAAAATCGTGGCATCAAATATAAAAACACAATATACCGCTGCGCTGTGTTTCAGCGCGGCATATAAGGCAGCATGGTCAAAGCTACGTAAATCACGTCTGAACCAGACTAAAGAAACGGGCAAAATATTGGTGGAGGCAGGATGGGTTGTCAGGGAAGAAGAGATCATTTTATGAGTTAATTGACATGATTTTCAGGTGGTAATGCCAGCGTTTGCGCACCTTAGCACACATCGAAAAAGCACGCCAAAAATGCTAAAATGTCGAAATGGCGAAGCAAATTAAACCCCCGAAGTCTGACAATCCAGTGCAACAAGAGCCCGAGGCTACTATTGCGCCTGATCAAGTGTCTCCTGCGTCTTCTGGCGTATCTGCTCCAAACTCCTCTGAAGCGCAACACCAACCGCAAGCACCATCTGCATCAGAATTAAATCTGACCAATCATTTTTTGATCGCCATGCCATCCATGCTCGATCCGATTTTTGGTAGAACCGTGATTTACCTGTGCGAACATAATCAGCGCGGCGCGATGGGTTTGGTGATTAACAAGCCGACTGATTTGACAGTAGCAGGCCTGTTTGACCGGATTGATCTTAAGTTAGAAATTATCCCTAATTCCCATCCTATGCGTGAGAAGCCTGTGATGTTCGGCGGCCCCGTGCAGGATGATAGGGGCTTTGTATTGCATGCTCCAGTTGGTAAATTTTCCTCTTCACTTAAAGTAACCGACGAAATTGCTTTCACCACATCGCGCGATGTGCTGGAAGCCGTAGCTTCTGGCGATGGGCCGGAACAAGTCATGGTCAGTATTGGTTATGCCGGATGGAGTGCGGGTCAGCTTGAACAAGAAATTTTAGCCAACGGCTGGTTGACGGTAGCAGCAGATGCCAAAATTTTGTTCGACCTGCCGATAGAAGATCGATTTCTGGCAGCAATAAAATTACTCGGCATTGATCCGCTGATGCTCGCCTCCGAGGCAGGACACGCCTGATGACAAGTCTCGCTATGTCTGCTCCAGAACCGAATACTTCCCCCATTTCCGCCCCCGCTATTGTTCCTGGTTCTATTCCTCTTACAGGCACGATATTGGCATTTGATTTTGGTTTGAAGCGTATCGGTGTTGCTGTTGGTAATACCGTGCTCAGACAGTCGCAGGCGCTCTCTATCATCAGCGCTGCTACCAATGATGCTAAGTTTGATGAAATTGCTGTGCTGATCAAATCCTGGCAACCTATTTTATGTGTGATTGGTTTACCCATGCATCCCGACGGTGCCGAACATGAAATGACGCAGCGCTGCCGGCGGTTTGCTAATCAACTGCATGGCCGGTTTTCCGTGCAGGTGGAGTTGGTTGATGAACGCTATTCTTCCGCCGTCATCCATGCTAAACGTGGTGAGCGTATTGATGCACAAGCTGCGGCACTCATATTGCAACAATATTTTGATGCCACGAATTGACTCTAGTAATTTATTCATTAACTTCCTAATAACTGATTCCATCAATGAAGCTTGCTATGACCACTACGAAGCAGTTACCAGACGCAGAGACGCTCTACCAGCAATTGCTGGCACAAATTAAGGCGCGTGTTGCCAACGATGATCATCTAGCGATTGTTGGTATTTATTCCGGTGGTGCGTGGCTTGCCGAGCGACTAACCGCTGATTTAGGGCTGCAGATAAAACCTGGATTTATCGACGTCTCGTTTTATCGCGATGATTATGCCGAAAAAGGTCTGCACGCCGAGGTCAAGCCGACCCAAATTCCGTTTGATGTGAACGGTGCCAGCATTATCCTGGTCGATGATGTGCTCTATACCGGTCGCACCACGCGGGCAGCGATTAACGAACTTTTTGATTACGGTCGCCCTGCAAAAATCATGCTGGCTGCTTTACTGGATCGCGGTGGCCGCGAACTACCGATCGCCGCTGATTTCGTGGCCCACACTGCTGAATTTGAACCCTCTTCATCCGTCAATCTGCGACGTGCAGATTCAGGACAACTTAGCTTCTCAATCGATCATGCATAATCCCCAACTCAATAAAAATGGCGAACTCCAGCATCTGCTGACGATTGACGGCTTGCCAAAATCCATCGTCAATCATATTTTGGATACCGCCTCCTCTTTCGTCAGTATCAGCGACAGAGAAGTCAAAAAAGTACCTTTGATGCGCGGTAAAAGTGTCTTCAACCTGTTCTTTGAAAACTCTACCCGTACCCGCACCACGTTCGAGATTGCCTCAAAACGTTTGTCTGCTGATGTAATCAATCTTAATATTTCTGCCTCCAGTACCAGCAAGGGCGAATCGTTATTAGATACGATAGACAATCTGGCTGCGATGCATGCCGATATGTTTGTTGTGCGCCATGCCACCTCAGGCGCACCGTTTCTGATTGCCAAACACCTCAACGACACCAAGCAAAATCATGTGCATGTGATCAATGCCGGTGACGGGCGTCATGCGCATCCAACCCAAGGTTTGCTGGACATGTACACCATCCGTCACTACAAAAAAGATTTTACTAATCTGACGGTCGCTATTGTCGGGGACGTATTGCATAGCCGTGTTGCGCGCTCCGACATCCACGCACTGACGACCTTAGGCGTGCCAGAGGTGCGTGTGATTGGCCCGCGTACTTTGTTGCCGGGTGGCTTAGAGCAGATGGGCGTGCGCGTGTTTAATAATATGGATGAAGGTCTCAAAGGCGTCGATGTGATCATCATGCTGCGCCTGCAGAATGAGCGCATGAGTGGCGCCTTACTCCCTTCCGCGCAAGAATATTTTAAAAGCTACGGCTTAACACCGGAGCGACTGGCATTAGCAAAACCAGATGCTATCGTGATGCATCCAGGTCCGATGAATCGTGGTGTAGAGATTGATTCTGCGGTCGCCGATGGCCCGCAGGCAGTGATCTTGCCGCAGGTGACATTTGGGATCGCGGTGCGGATGGCGGTGATGAGCATCGTCGCTGGGAATTAATTAGAACTTACGCAAAACCGCCCCAACTGCGTTGTAGCTCCTAGCTGTACTAAAGTACTAACTTCGTCGCTACGCCTTGCTGGCACAATTTTTTGTAAGTCCTTTTAATATTATTACGTAGAAAATAAAGAAGAAAAACCAGAATGAAACTACACATCAAAAATGGCCGTGTGATTGATCCTGCCAACCAGATCGACGGCGTGCAGGATATTTATATTGCCGCTGGCAAGATCGTCGCCATTGGTCAGGCGCCTGCTGATTTTGTCGCGAATAAAATCATAGATGCGACCGGATTGATTGTCGCGCCAGGCTTGGTCGATCTCAGCGCCCGCTTGCGTGAGCCGGGTTTTGAATATAAAGCTACTTTAGAGTCCGAGTTGCAAGCCGCCATGCGCGGTGGCGTGACTAGTCTGGTTTGTCCGCCAGATACTGATCCAGTACTGGACGAATCCGGTCTGGTTGAGATGCTCAAACAACGTGCCAAAATCCAAAACAAGGCACATGTTTACCCCTTGGGCGCACTCACCGTTGGATTGAAAGGCGAAGCCCTGACAGAAATGTCTGCGCTGACCGACGCTGGTTGCATCGGCTTTTCGCAAGCGGATGTCACCATTGCCGACACCAATATATTGCAACGCGCACTGCAATACGCCAGCACTTTTGCTTACACCGTCTGGCTGCGTCCGCAAGATGCTTTTATTGGTAAAGGTGGCGTAGCCCACAGTGGGCCCTTGGCATCGCGCCTTGGCTTATCCGGTGTGCCCGTTATGGCAGAAACGATTGCACTGCACACCTTATTTGAATTGATGCGTGCGACAGGTGCCAAAGTCCATCTGTGTCGTATTTCATCTGCTGCCGGGTTAGATCTAGTGCGGCAGGCAAAAAAAGAAGGTTTGCTCCTCACTTGCGATGTCGGCGCGCATCACGTTCACCTGACCGATGCCGACATCGGCTACTTCGACGCCAATGCCCACCTCACGCCGCCACTGCGAAGCCAGCGTGACCGCGATGCGATCCGTAGCGCATTGTTAGATGGCACGATAGACGCCATCTGCTCAGACCACACGCCGGTCGATGATGATGAAAAACTGCTGCCATTTGCCGAGGCATCACCCGGTGCCACTGGTTTGGAATTGCTCTTGTCGCTGACTCTGAAATGGGTAGAGGACAGCCACGGCACAGTCTCCATGACGCAAGCTTTGTCGACAATCACCAACAGTGCCGCCAAGGTCGCCAGCTTGCCTTGCGGTGCGTTGAGTGTCGGCAGCGTCGCCGACCTGTGTCTGTTCGATCCAGCAGCCCGTTGGTTGGTTGAACCCAAAGCCCTGACTAGTCAAGGCAAGCACACGCCATTTATCGGTTATGAACTACCCGGCATCGTCAAAGCCACCATCGTATCTGGTCATGTAGCCTATGAAGTGGTCTAACCAAAGTCGCTAGTTCGTACACAGTTGGCTGACTTAAGTGCCTGTTGTTTGGAAAAAATAGGGGAGTATGGGTAATAATCATACTTAATGTCCAAATAATATATGGACAATTAAAAATACCCACTCCCAGTATATATTTAACTAAAATAGGACTTACGCAAAATTGTCCCAATAAGGCGTATAGATGACGACAGTGCTTCGCTACGGTTAGGTGCTGCAACGCGGTTGGGGCGGTTTTGCGTAAATCCTGTAAAAAAGATACAGGGTAGGTATGATAGCTTGGCGTTTTATACGTATCATCGTTCACTTGTTTGCGGGCATGCTCACCTGTGCGGTGATTTTTCCGTTGACTAGCACTGCAACCCACGAGGCGCTAATCCGCCGCTGGTCTAAAAACTTACTTACCATTTGCAAAGTCAGAGTGCGCTTGATTGATCGCGCAGCCGACTCACCGTCAACGCACGCGTCTTCCAACGTGCTGGTTGTATCCAATCATGTTTCCTGGCTAGATATTTTCGTATTAAATACGCTGCAACCCTGCCACTTCGTCGCCAAATCCGACATCCGAAAATGGCCACTGGTCGGCTGGCTGTGCGAAAAGGCGGGCACGATTTTTTTAGCCCGCGGCAAGCAACGCGAAGTACGTCGCATCTATGAAGGCCTGGTACACCAGATCGAAGCAGGCAAACGCATCGCCTTTTTCCCCGAAGGTACCACTGCAGCACAGGGTGCAATTTTGCCGTTCCATGCCAATCTGTTTGAAGCCGCCATCGAAGCCCGCGTCCCGGTCCAACCTTTTGCCATCCGCTATGTTGATGCTCAAGGAGCATTGCACACCGCAGCGGATTTTATCGGCGAGATGACCTTCGTCGAAAGCATGCGACTGATTTTGCAAGGCGGTGGCATGACAGCGGACCTCATTCGTCTACCAGTCATTTCAACTGAAAACGCACACCGGAGAGAGGTAGCACAAGCGGCTTGGGTGGCGGTTGGCGATGGATTGGATTCGTAAGCACGATAATCGATAAAACTTTCTACTTCTGCCTGTGCATATTAATTTAATAAGTAGTCGATTTTTCCCAGTGTTTTAAAGAAACATTATAGACTCCTTAAGGTTCTCACTTCTCTTTAACCCGTCGACAGGAAAACGATTATGTCAAAGCTATTGGATTATTTGAACGTGCTCGATAAAGATGCTACTGCCCGTGATGCACACAACTCAGATCCTGCTGGAGCAATGACCACTTTTGGTTTGACCGAGGAAGAGCAGGATGCGTTTATGTCTGGAGATATGAGCGAAGTTGCAGAGTTGCTTGGCATCCCAATGGAAGAGTTGCCTAATCCTCAAGTAACTCAATCGCCATAGCAAAAAATCCTTGTCGTTTTTTGTTTGAAATAAACCAAAGGAGGGAATATTTTGAGGCAGATAGTATCAATTTGGTTTTTGATTCTACTTAGCTTCACGCCCTCTGCGTTTGCTCACAGCTATGCAGAAATCGACGAAGAGCTTAAACAATTTGTACAGTATTTAGATCGTGATATAGAAAAAGCCAGTCTTTTGTTGGAACATCTGGCAGCAGAAAAGAAGCAGTTTAATACTGAGCAAATCAATCAATTTACGCTTTACAAAGCCTCCTACTTAGGATTTGTTGGTCGCAACAGAGAACGGATCGATTTAGTTAAATCTGTAATCGACCAGGTCAGTGATAAAAACCTGAAAGCTAAATTTTTATATCAGCTTTCTGACTAGTACACGAATTTAGGTGAGTATGACAATGCCCTAAATACGATGAATCAAAGCATTTTATTGCTTCCTCATATAGATCGTTTTACTGCCAAGTTAGGCATACTCCAGTCTGCAACAAGCCTGTTGCTGTCTCTTCGCGCATATGACGATGCATTATCCTATGCTAATAGAATGCTGGATATTCCAAGTCCAGAGGGGGATTTTCAAGCCAAATGTATTGGCTATACAAATCAAGTACAGATTAACTTTGAGCGTGGCAACCGATTAGCAGCACGTTCCGCGATGAAAGATGCGTTGGATAATTGTAATGCCAACGGACGAAAAGGTATTGTTCTGATTTTGCAAGTTTATGAGGTCGTAGATTTGATTGATACCGGCTCGTATCAACAAGGGATCAGACAAGGCGTAATCCTGGCCGCGGCTTTTTCTAAAAGTGAACAAGGTACAGACGATTTTTCTAAGTTATTAGAAGCTTTATCAAGAGCTTATTTAAAGACAGGGCAACTAGATATCGCTGAGAGCTACAGTTTAAGAGCTTTGCAACTTGCAAAAATTAACCAGTCTATTCAATTGATGGCGAAGCTTAATACTACGATGTCCGCCATCAAACGAGCACAAGGTCAATACGCTAGTGCGCTCGACTACTACGACATGTCGCTGGCACTCAAAGACAAAATTTTGGATGAGCAATTACGGAAAAATATCGCTTATCAGCGTGTTCAGTTTGACTCCAAAGATAAAGCGAATCAGTTGGTATTATTGGAAGAGAAAAATAAAGCTTTAATGCTTGAACAGCAATTAGAGAGACGTAATAATTTGGTATTGGTATTTCTGATGGTAGCCATTACTTGCCTGATGATGTCAATCTTGTTTTGGTTGATGAAGACCTTGAAGCAAAAAAATCTGTTCCGGCAGTTTTCTCAGATCGACGGTTTGACACAGGTAGCTAACCGTACGCACTTTATCCATTGCGCTACTGAAGCATTTGATAAAAATCCCAATGGCATGAGTATCATTTTATTTGATATGGACTTGTTTAAAAAGGTGAATGACACCTATGGTCATGCTACCGGCGATTGGGTTTTAAAAAACGTGACTGAGGTAGTACAAGCACAGCTACGCGACGTCGATTTGCTAGGCCGGCTCGGTGGTGAAGAGTTTGCGATTTGCATGCCAGATTCCACAGTCGATACCGCGATGGCGTTAGCAGAGCGCTGTCGCGCAGCAATTGCCGTGATCGATACTGTTACCAGCGGACACCAATTTGATTTATCCGCCAGTTTTGGTGTATCTAGTTTTTTTGCAGGACCTGAGCGCTCTTTTAAAGTGACGCTGGAAGCCGCGGATCGCGCTTTATATCATGCGAAATCGCAGGGGCGCAATTGCGTGTCTGCTCATTATTGATTCTTCCTCAATCGCTTATTCTACCAAGATCATTTATGTCTAATCAAAAGCAAGGAAAGTTAATTTGTGTCGGCACGGGCATGCGTATGGCCGGACAACTCACGCCGATTGCCCAAAGTTATATTGAACATAGCGATATCGTCATTGCCGCCGTGCCTAATTTATTTGCCCGCAAATGGCTACAAGGTATCGCTAAAGAATATATCTGCCTGCTCGGCTATTACAGCGATGTGAAGATCGAAGGGAAAGATCGTCGTGATACCTATCGCCGTATGGCGGACACAATTCTGGATCAGGTGCGTGCCGGTAAAACTGTCTGTGCGGCGTTTTATGGACACCCCGGTATTTTTGCCTGTATCGCTCACATGGCAATCGCGGATGCCAGAGCCGAGGGTTATAGCGCCGTGATGGAGCCAGGTATTTCTGCAGAGGATTGTCTGGTGGCAGATATCGGGATTGATCCGGCCAAAACGGGCATGCAGTCCATCGAGACAACCCAATTTATGATCTACCAGCATGTGCTTGATACAACCTGCCTGCAAATCTTATGGCAGCCTGGCTTAGCGGGTGATTTGAGCATGAAGAAGTTTGAGACTAATGCTGCGCATTTACAAATACTAGTGAATAAACTGGCTCGTTACTATCCTCTGGAGTATGAAGTCATTTTGTATGAGGCTGCCACCAACCCGATGGAAAAGACGCGTATTGATAAAGTACGTTTAGGCGACCTACCGACTGCGATGCTCAAAACAATTACGACGCTGGTGATTCCACCAGCACAGGCGATGCAATTGGATCAGGCGGTCGTGGATCAGTTGAACGCGATTGCTGAAGCGAGTCAATTGAGTCAGCAAGCAGCGTAAGCTTGATCGCCTCGTTATGGAATTAAAACTGTAGGGTGCGCCATGCGCACCAGCAAAGATGAGTGTGGTGCGCATGGCGCACCCTACGGTTAAAATCATCGTCCAATGATAATGCGGCTTGCAGGCCATTTTCGTGCCAGAAGCCGCAGAATGATTGGACACTCCGTTTGATATTTTTTAAATTAAAGTCGTATAGATCATCTAGCCTTAGCCCGGTTTTTGCTGCTGCGGGCAATCGACTTGCACTACGCTGTGATCATTCAGGCATACCGCCGTCAGCTTGCCACCCCAGACGCAGCCAGTGTCTAAACTCAACAAGTCGTCACGAATGATCAAGCCCAGTGTTGACCAATGGCCAAAGGCAATTGGTTTGCCTGCGGTCTGACGACCTGGAACGTCAAACCAAGGGAAATAACCATCAGGCGTGTCGTCCATACCCTCTTTGCTGGCAAAATCCATTCGTCCATCGCTGCTGCAAAAGCGCATCCGCGTCAGTGCGTTGACGATGCCGCGGTAGCGGTCTGCACCTTGCAGAGTATCGCTCCATTGATCGGGTGTGTTGCCATACATCTGATTCAAAAAATCGACATAGGCATCGCTACGTAAAACTGCTTCTACCTCGTGTGCTAAGTTCAAGGTTTCTGCTATTGTCCATGCGGGAAAAACGCCAGCATGTATCAGCAGATGATCTTGCTCGAACAATGCCAGCGGTCGATGACGCAACCAGTTTAATAATTCTTCCCGGTCGGGTGCGGCTAAGATGTCGTCAATGGTGTCGTCGCGATGCGCTTTCCGGATTCCGTTGGCGACGGCGAGTAAATGCAGATCGTGATTGCCCAATACGCTATCAGCACGTTCACCAAGACTACGAATCAGGCGCAACGTGGCTAGGGACTTGGGGCCACGGTTGACCAGATCGCCCGCAAATAACAAGCGGGGAGCAGGGGCGTGCTGCGGGCCTTGTTGCGGTACATCTTTGTCTATCAGCGCAATCAGTTCTAACAACTGATCATGGCAACCCTGGATGTCGCCAATGACAAATACCTTGTTAGATTGGGCTGAGGTAGTCAATGCTCTGCACCTAAACGTTTAGATTCTGAGCGGCTAATCTGCGCATCTTGTTTTTGTTTGTCGCGCATACTGACCGTCATCATCGTCGGCCAGCCGATCAGATGTTGCTCGGTAATTTCTGCTAGCCCGCGCATCCACTCTGGCGATTCATTCAGGCAGGGAATGTAATTAAATTCTTTGCCACCAGCATGTAAAAATTCATCACGGACTTCCATCGCGATTTCTTCCAAGGTCTCGAGGCAATCCGCGATAAAGCCCGGACAAACTACATCAATACGTTTGGTACCTTGTTGCCCCAGCGCTTTTACTGTCGGGGCGGTATAAGGTTGCAACCATTCTGCGCGCCCCAGCCGTGATTGGAAAGTGACGACATATTGTTCTTTGGTCAGACCTAACTGTTCCGCTAACAAACGGGCGGTTTTATAGCATTCGCAATGATAGGGATCGCCGCGCATTAAAAAGGCTTTTGGCAATCCATGAAAACTCATCACCAGTTTGTCCGGGCGGCCATAGCTTTGCCAGTGGTTCATGATCGAGAATCGGAGTGCACGGATGTAGGAATCATGGTCGTGATAACTTCTGACCATACGCAACTCGGGCATGTTTCTAATTTTTTGATAATGCTGAAAAACTGCATCTGCGTTTGCTCCCGTTGTCGTCGCTGAATATTGCGGGTAGGCAGGTAAAATCAAAATCCGGTCATAGCCATCGGTTTTTAATTTTTGTAAAACGGTCGGGATGTTAGGAGAGCCATAGCGCATTGCATGAGTCACATGGACCTCATGTCCACGTTCTCCTAAATAGCCTTTTAACAGTACGGCCTGTTTTTCGGTATGTACCTTTAACGGCGATCCATCCTTGGTCCAGATCGACGCGTATTTAGCTGCGGACTGTTTGGAGCGAAATGGCAAAATAATTAAATTTAAAATCAGCCACCAAATCATGCGAGGTACTTCTACCACCCGCGGATCAGATAAAAATTCTTTCAGATAGCGACGCACTGCGGAGGTCGTCGGCGCATCTGGTGTGCCGAGGTTGATTAAGACAACAGCGATTTTGCCTATTTTGCCGTGGGTGTGATCTGGTTCTTTGAGGAAGCGCATAGTTTTTATTAAAGTGTTTTAAATTAAGATGCCAGTAATTCTCTGGCATGTTTGCGCGTCGTAGCGGTGATTTCTAGTCCGCCTAGCATACGGGCAATTTCTTCTACCCGTTGTTTGGAATCGAGCCTGGCGATCTGCGAATGGGTTTTGCCATCATTACTGTTTTTGCTGACTTCAAAATGTTGATTGGCCTGACTGGCGACTTGCGGTAAATGGGTCACGCAAAGCACTTGCCGGTCTTGCCCTAAACGTTTTAGCAGACGCCCGACGACTTCTGCAACACCGCCACCGATACCGCTATCCACCTCATCAAAAATCAGTGTCGGTGTGGCAGTCGCGCAAGAGGTGATGACCGAGATTGCCAACGAAATACGCGCTAGCTCGCCACCAGATGCTACCTTCGCCAGCGATCTTGGTTGTACGCCGGCATGGCCCGCTACCTGAAATTCGATTTGTTCTAAGCCGTAACTGGCTGGTTCGCATTCAATTAAAGCGATCGCAAATGATCCGCCACTCATACTCAAATCTTGCATCGCTGTTGTCACTGCAGCGGACAATTCTTGGGCTGTCTTACGACGTGCTTTGGATAACTGCTGTGCATTTTTTTTATAGGTGGCAAACGCTTTTTCTTCCTGCGCTTTGAGTGCCTGAATATCTGATGCATCTGCCAATTGAAGCAACTGTTCGGACAAGGTCGCAAACTCTAAATGTAAGGTCTCAGGCGTCACATGAAAGCGGCGCGCAGTGGAGTGAATAATTTCCATCCGCGCTTCTACCGTGCGCAAGCGTGCCGGATCAAGTTCGATCCGGCTCAGATAATCATTTAATGCATAGCTGGTTTCTTGCAAATTGATACGGGCGGAATCCAGTACATCAATCACAGGTTGTAGAGCCGCATCGTAATCTAATAACTTCGATAATTTTTGTTGTAGTGAAGACAGCTGCGACAACATAGGATGATCGGATTCTGTGATTAGATCGGCGGCTTCTTGCGCACCTTCCAGCAGACTGGCGGCATGTGCCAGACGGCTATGTTCATGGCTGATGGTTTCCCACTCGCCAGGCTGGATTTGCAGCTTATCGAGTTCTTTAACTTGCCATTCAAGACGTTCTTTTTCTAGCAAAACGTTTTTGGAGTCGCGTTCAAACTCCGCTCTTTGTTTGACCAGATTGCGCCAGGTTTTAAATAATTGTGCGACCTCTTGCGCGGATGCTTGCAAGCCACCTTGCATATCCAGCAGCGCCCGTTGCGCATCACTTTTAAGTAAAGACTGGTGTGCATGCTGACCATGAATGTCGACTAACAAATCGCCCAGTTCACGTAACTGTCCTGCGGTGGCGGTGATGCCGTTGATATAGGCTTTGGAGCGACCGGCGTTGTCGATCACCCGACGCAAAATGAGTTGATTGTCGTCATTAGCAAAGTCATGCTCCGTCAGCCATAGGGATGAATTGGCGTCTAAAGAAAATTCTGCACAGATATCGGCACGAGCGGCACCTTCACGCACCATACTGGCATCGCCACGTCCTCCTAAAGAGAGGCTGAGGGCATCAATCAATATGGATTTACCAGCGCCGGTTTCGCCAGTAAACACGGTGAAACCAGCAGAAAAATCGAGTTCTATCGCATCGACGATAACAAAATCACGGATAGCAAGCGTGCGCAGCATAAGGGGATTCGGTGTAAAAAAGAGATAACAAGAGGTGGAATGAATGCAAAAAATGCGCTGCTATCAACCGATAGCTGGTGTCGTTTTACGCTGACTATTTTAACGTAAAGCGCCCTCTACTGACGGGTACTCATTCCAATGCAATTTTTGCCGCAAGGTGTCGTAATAGTTCCAGCCTTTTGGATGTAAAAAGGTGACTGTATGAGCGGATCGCTGGATCACGATTCTGTCTTTGTAGATCAGGCTAGCGAAGGATTGCATATCAAAATTGACGCTGATATCTCGTCCGGCGACGATTTCAATTACGATCTCGCTGGAGTCCGGCAACACTATCGGGCGATTGGACAGGGCATGCGGCGCAATCGGCACCATCACAATGCCGCTCAGGCTAGGATGCAACAATGGTCCACCGGCCGAGAGCGCATAGGCCGTTGAGCCTGTAGGGGTAGAAACGATCAGACCGTCGGAGCGCTGGTTGTACATAAAATGCTGATCGACATCGACCCGCAGTTCCACCATGCCAGAGCCGGTGCCACGCGACACCACAACATCATTAAATGCCATTCCGCTAAAAATCTGCTCGCCGTCACGGATCACAATACCTTGTAGCAAACTGCGTTTTTCGGATTCGTAATTACCTTCCAGCATTTCTGTAATGACGGGCAGCATGCGATCCAGCGGAATATCGGTAATAAAACCAAGCCGTCCCTGATTGATACCGATTAGCGGCACATTGTAGGGGGCAAGCTGGCGGGCGATCCCTAGCATCGTGCCATCGCCACCGAGGACAATCGCGGCGTCAGCATTTTTTCCGATATCAGGTACCGACAGCACGCTAAAGCCTTCCACCGAGATGTTTTGTGCAGTCTCTTCGTCGAATACGACAGTGTGACCGGCCTGGCCTAAAAAATCGGCTAGCTCAGTCAAGGATTCGATAATGCCTGCGGCGTTATATTTGCCTATCAGTGCGATTGTTTTAGACGAGGAGGTCATAAAGGTTGGTAATGTGAGCACGGATGACGGAATGACTCAGATTAGACCATAATTGCGTTCGATTTGGATATTCCAAATAGCGACAAGCTGTTGCGATCCGCTGTAATCCGTTGGAATCGGGCAAAAATCACAAAAATAGATGAGAAGCGAAGATGAGTAGTCCTAAGATTAAAGCGGTGCTGTTCGATTTAGACGATACCTTGTGGCCCGTCGCACCAGTGATTCAATATGCCGAGGCGAGCTTATACCAGTGGATGATGTTTAATACGCCAGAAGTAGCGCAACATTATTCGATTGACCGCATGCGCAGTTATCGTGAAAAACTGGTCAAAACCAATCCGCGCTTCCAATATGATTTGTGGTCGCTGCGCCACGCTTTATTGTCGAAGTTATTCCTGGAATTTAAAGTTGATGTGACAAAGGCAGATGAGGCCATGGCAGTCTTTGCCGATGCTCGTAATAAAGTCAGCTTATATGATGATGTGGTGCCAGGTTTGCAGGCATTGAGCAAACGGGTTGAACTGGGGTCCATTTCTAATGGCTTTGCCGATTTGCATGTCATTGGACTGGCCCCACATTTCAAAGTTTCGCTCGCCGCCCACAAGTTTGGCTGCCCCAAGCCCGATCCAAGAATCTTTAGTGCTGCATGCAATGCCTTAGATTTGCCGCCAGAACAGGTGATGTATGTCGGCGATGATTTGCTATTGGACGTGGAAGGGGCGCAACGCGCCGGTATGCAAGGCGTCTGGATGAACCGCCACCAAGTCGCACAAGACAAGCCACATCATGCACATATTAAGCCAGATGCCGTGGTAGCGAGTGTGCATGATGTGCTAGCGATGTTTTAATGAATTTCAATATACTCCCTAAATTTTTTTTAAAAAATACCAAATTGTTCAGATAATGCATGGACAGTTTATTTATGCTGGGTAGGAGTATATTTTATTGTCATCCTTTGCAAGGAGCTCGACGTCTAGTCGTCGGAGCTTCATTTGGCATGCGAATCAAGCTGCCGATAATGGCGAGCTTGCACTCAGTACGGCAGCGACAAACATGACCAGTAATAAAGCGAATGCCTCTATCCGTAATACCAAAATAAATCGCCGTGTAGCGCCAGCGTGAGCGTGATCCGGCGCTGCAAGTGCCAGCAGCAAATCAGGCATCACATAAAAACGGTTATATCCGCCTAGCGCTGCGGCACCAATTACCAGTGCAATTTTAAGTAGCAGAGTAATGCCGTACGCACTGTCTGTGATTGCGCTGACACTGTTGACGTCACCTAGCCCTCGCCATACGTTTAGGCCACCGGTTATAAAAATGCCGACTAACCCCCAGCTAGCAGAGTGCGACAGTACAGTGACATAACTAATGCAATCGCGTCGGTGATCTTGCAGCGAGCCTACCGGTTTGGCGAGCACGCTCAATCCCGCGATCAGTACTTCTCCAACCCATAAGCTGACCAATAGCAGATGCACCCAATCGATCATCACTGACCAGGTGAAATCACCGGATATCACCGCATGACTAACGACACTGCGGCTGTAAGCAAATACTCCGATGCAGATTGCGAGGATGATTTGTTGAGTCCGTAAATGTTGATGAGATGTCGTTAGTTTCGATAGGAATATATTGATAAAAACGACCATGACCAAGGCGGAAGCGCCGACCAAATAAGCGTGTCCAAAATGGGTACTGGTTGCCAGTGCGATGCCGGCATCCCACGATGCTAGTAGCGGCAGTTCAGCCATAACTGCAGCTTCTATCCACAGTACGCCGGTACTGGCGATTAGTGTGATGATTGTTGAGATTGTCAGGATGCGCTGCAAGCGTGACGCAGCAGTAAGTGCCCAGGATGATGGTTGCCTTGTTAATCCCGCAAGGCTCTTCCGGTTGCCTCCCCAGCTAAGCCCAGAGCTAAGCCAGACTTGTGACGCCAGCGCGCCAAGCATAATCGCAAATGCCAGATTTAACGCCCAGGTAGCCAGATGCTGTATTGCTCCTATTTCTGCCACTTACTTCACCTTAAAGCTAAATGTGCCTTTGGTTTTATGACCGTCTTGCGTCATGGCTGTCCATTGCACCTGATAGTCTCCTGCGGACAAGTTGGGTACAGCAACCGAGATGATTTTAGGATTGGTTTTATCAACGATACTTTTGTCTAAAGCCAGCGCGATTTTTTTTGCATCTAGCAATTGTATTTTGCTGAATGTCTCTTCCAGATTTTCATTAAACTGGATACGGATTTCTTTTGGTGACTGATCTAGCACCTCGGCCGCTTTCGGTGATGACGATTCCAGTTTGCCATGCGCATGCGCGTGCAGCGAGGTAAGTCCTGCCAACAACAAAAAGCTTGTGGCTACTAATTTTTTGATGTTTCTTGAGTTCATATTGAGTCCTGATGACGGATGATTAAGGATAACTAAATAGGGATAACTAAGTGAGGACAACCAAGATACCTTAAGGATGATGCATATGTCCCTCAGGCTTACGGATTTGTACTTCAATCTCTTTTTCAGGCTTGATGTTTTCTGGCGCCGCTTGAGTCCCTTCTGGTGAAAGACGTTTTGCCTCAGGTAGCGCGCCCGCCCATTCAAATGCGACCGTACCTTTGGGATGCTGATACCAGCCCGGATCTTTATAGTCGCCCACAGCTTGATTTTTACGTACTTTGACGACGCTAAACATACCACCCATATCGACAGAACCGAATGGGCCGTCGCCCGTCATCATCGGTGCGGTGTTATCCGGTAGTGGCATTTGCATCTGGGCCATATCCGCCATACCACTGTCGCCCATTGCCATGTATGCGGGAATTAAATCGGTAATTTCCTTAGCGACTTTGGCGTGATCAACGCCGATCATGGTCGGTACGGTATGCCCCATAGCATTCATGGTGTGATGCGATTTGTGGCAATGAAATGCCCAATCACCTTCTTCATTAGCGATAAATTCGATCTGACGCATTTGCCCTACCGCGATATCGGTAGTGACTTCAGGCCAGCGTGCTGTTTTTGGGATCGCTCCGCCATCGGTACCGGTGACCTGGAACTCATGTCCGTGGATATGAATCGGATGATTTGTCATCGTCAGATTGCCGATGCGTATCCGCACCTTGTCATTTTTGCGTACGACCAAGGGATCAATGCCGGGGAAAATCCGGCTATTCCAGCTCCATAAATTAAAATCCAGCATCGTCATAATCTTAGGCGTATAAGCCCCGGGATCAATGTCGTAGGCATTCAACAAAAATACAAAATCACGATCAACCTCATCGATTAACGGATGTTTCGTTTTGGGATGGGTAATCCAAAATCCCATCATACCCATCGCCATTTGCACCATTTCGTCGGCATGCGGGTGATACATAAAGGTGCCGGGACGACGTGCCACAAACTCATAGACAAAGGTTTTTCCGGGCTGAATTGACGGCTGGGTCAGACCAGATACACCATCCATCCCATTGGGCAGGCGTTGCCCATGCCAATGCACGCTGGTATGTTCTGGCAAACGATTCGTCACAAAAATCCTTACCCGGTCGCCTTCAACGACTTCGATCGTTGGGCCCGGCGATTGACCGTTATAACCCCATAGATGTGCTTTAAAGCCGGGTGCCATTTCACGTACGACTGGCTCTGCGACTAGATGGAATTCTTTGACACCCTGATTCATCCGCCAAGGCAGTGTCCATCCATTGAGTGTCACCACCGGGTTGTAGGGCCTGCCCGTAGTCGGGTGTAGTGGCGGCATGGTATCTGGTGTGATTTGTGTGGCTGGTTCGGGCAATGCGGCCATGGCCACTTTGCTCACAGAAGCGCCGGTAACTGCGGCGGCGATGGTGCCTGCCACAGCGCCAGCCATCGTACCCATACCACTTAAAAAATGTCGACGATTGGTCATAATAATTCCTTAGTGTTCTGCGGCAGAACCGGAGACAGAGATCATTGTGGATTGTGATGAAGTCATGCTGGGCTTGCCAGTCATGCTCATCTCCAGGTCTGCTTGTGCAAGCCAAAAATCTTTGAGCGCATCGATCGCGCTATTGACGCTGGTAATTTGTGAGCGCGCATCGGCCAGCAGATCAAATACGCTGATAAACATGCCGTTATAGCGGAGTTGATTCTCTTGTGAAATACGTTTTTTTAAGGGAACGACCTCATCCCGATAATGCCTGGCGATGTCATAACTGGCGCGATAGTTAGCATAGGCTTCCCTAATTTCAGAGCGGGCTTCCAAAGCAGTCTGGCTGGCTTGATTGACTGCCTGCATGTAGAGCGCCTCGGCTTTGGCAGTGCGTGCAGTGCCCCAGTCAAATAGTGGCAACTCTAGGTGTACTTCATAACCATGTTGCGTTGCTTGTTGGTTGGAGGTATTTCGTACGCCGCCGAGCTCCAGTACGTTGATAAAGCGGGTAACTTTATTCAAGCTCAAACTCTCTGCTAACTGCTGCGTATTCAGCTTAGCTACCTGCACATCCAGTCGTTGGACAACGAGCTTGTTGATCACCGTTGCTTCTTCATCCGGTTCAGTCTTGATATCAGTCAGAGCCAAAAACTCGGGAAGATCAGGTAAGCGCTCAGGTAGTTTGAAACTCGTTACGCCAGTATTTTCCTCACTGAATTGATCTATTCCAAGCAGGCGAATCAAACGCTCGCGACTGCGGATGCGGGCTTGATCAGCACGCGCCAGATTCAACGCTGTGTCGGAATAAAAGCTGAGTTCACGCGCCTCTTGCAGGGCATTAAAGTTGCCCGCTGCTTTCATGCGCTTGGCCAGTTCTGCGCCGGCTTCGGCAGATCTTTTGACTTGTTGAAGATAGCGTACGGACTCTTCTGCTGCCACCGCAATGAAGTAGGCTTTACGGGTTTCTGCCACCAGGTTCAGCATATCCATCATGACCTAACGCTGGGTTTGTTCAAAGCGATGACGCTCCATTTTGTTCGTGAGTGGCATCGCAATCAAGCGGGCAATATTGAAGCTGATGCCCCGATCAAATTCCACTTCATCACCGCGTCGCAAGCGGCTAAAGCTGAAACCAGGATTGCTCATGCGACCTGCCTGTACCAGATCAGATTCAGCAATGCCCAACGTATCAAATGAGGCCTGCAAGCCTTTGTTATTCAGCAGCGCGAGTTGCACTGCTGCGTCAACCGTTAATGCTTGAGCGAGTAATTCTTTATTGCGGTCGTTGACTTGCTGCCGGTCTACATCACTTTTAATCCACTGCACGTTTTTATGCAGTTTGTCGGTAGCTGTTTGTTGTACAACAGCGAAGCCACCGTCCTGGCTAAATGAGGCGCAGGCAGAGAGCATGATGCACGCCGTAAATGCCGAGCAGAGTTTTATGTAGCGGCGCGATCGCTTTGGTAATAGATAAATAATGTCCCAATATGCATAGGACGATTTTAGGTAATTCATGCGATACCTCTTGGTTAGTCATCCAGCGAATGGTAGAAATTCCCATTGATGGAGACAGAAAAAAGTAGATTAACTATGGCTTATAGTTTTGGGCTTGCAGCATGCGAGTGCTGACACTGTATGACCGCAATGACAAATTGCGGACGCGACAAGACACTGCTTAAGCGAAAAATCGAGGAGGGCGTTCTGGACCGTTGGTAATAAATCCAACGTGGGAGATGGTTTGAAAAGCGATACATTCAGATGCTGCTGCATTGACTTGCGGTTTGATCGCATCACTCAGAATCACAGCACCGACACAGCAAGCGGCGCAGGCACTGCATTTATGCTTGACCGATAGATTGGTGTCGCTACTGTGGTGGCTATGGCTATTATTGCTAGCTGCATTACTCACTGTATTGTTCACCTGATCGCTCAGCATATCGTGATGCATTTCATCATGCATGACTCGCTGATTTGATGGACTTGCGTGCTGTTGCATTGGGTGTGATGGGTTCATATGATGCTGACTGCCGCACATCAGCATAGAGGCCGCCGCGAACCCTTGCAGCGGGATCGCAATTATCAATATCCATAATAAGAATAGTCTGACGGGCTTTTTCATATGTCGACGATTATAGCGGGAAAACACGCTAGCAGACATCGCACCAGTGTTGATGCGATTCCATTTGGTTTCTGTTTTGATCTACGTTTTGATCTCAGTCCGCTACACAATTGCCTATGGGTTATTAATATACTGTCATATGTATATATGAAGTGTCCATATAAAGTCTGGACAATAAGAGATATTTTATAAAAAATAGGGGGAGTATATTTTTTTACGTAAGAATGTAGTGCTGGGTGATCTCGCCGTATGTCGGTTAATTCAGATGGACGTCACGTTTTCTAATCGGTATTTATATCGATCCTTGGTTCACACGTTTGGACAAAGCCTCGGCACTCTCTTTACGTTCGCTGTATCGATCCACCAGATACGGTGCGACATCGCGTGTCAGCATTGTGAACTTCATCAACTCTTCCATCACATCCACCACACGGTCGTAATACGCTGATGGCTTCATCCGTCCCGCATCATCGAATTCTAAAAATGCTTTGGCGACTGATGATTGATTGGGTATCGTCAGCATTCGCATCCAGCGACCCAAAATGCGCAACTGATTGACAGCATTGAACGATTGCGATCCGCCGGAAACTTCCATGACTGCCAGCGTTTTACCCTGTGTCGGACGCACAGCGCCGATTGACAGAGGAATCCAGTCTATCTGCGCTTTCATAATCCCGGTCATCGCGCCATGGCGTTCTGGCGAGCACCAGACCATGCCTTCCGCCCACAAAGATAAATCACGTAACTCTTTGACTTTGGGATGATCCTCCGGCGCGCCGTCCGGCAAAGGCAAACCTTGTGGATCGAACACGCGTACCTCACCGCCCATCGCTTCTAACAAACGAGCCGCCTCCAGCGTCAGTAATTTGCTATACGAGCGCTCGCGTAGCGAACCATACAGCAGCAAAAAACGCGGCGCATGTGTGGTAGGCGCTGCGGGTCTTAACTGTGTATTGTCAGGTACTGCAAATAAGTCCTGATCTAGATTAGGCAGATCATTTAGCTTGGACACGGCGAACCTCGTTATCAATCAATTCGATCACTTTTTCGCCATCTTCTTTGACGAATTCACCCAGTTGCGGTAACGGTAAAATATCTAGCACCAGTTCCGACGGTCTGCATAGTTTCGTCCCCATCGGGCTTACGACAATCGGGCGGTCGATCAGGATGGGATGCGTCAGCATAAAGTTGATTAGCTCATCGTCAGTCCATTTGCTGTCGTCCAATTTGAGCTCTTCGTACGGCGTCCCTTTTTGTCGTAGCAAGCCACGAACCGGGATGCCCATGGCCGTAATTAACTCCAGCAATTTATCGCGACTTGGCGGCGTGATCAGGTATTCAATGACCGCCGGCTCGACACCAGTATTGCGGATTAATGCCAGCGTATTGCGCGAGGTGCCGCATTTGGGATTGTGATAAATCGTGATCGTCATGGAGGTCCGCCTAGGTAATTAAGTAATTAAGTAATTAAGTAATAGTTAGCTTAAAAAATATTGAGAGTAGCCGGAATGATTTAAGCAAAATCGTTGGGCGCAAGCTTGCTTGCTATGCTTTTTACTTCTGACAGCGGTGCTGGATAAAGCCAGCAAAATAGTAAAGTCGCAGCGGCCGCACCTAGCAACTGGGCAGCGATAAAGCCCGGCGTATCTGCCGGTCTGATTCCTGCAAAGGTATTGCTGGAGGCGCGCGCTAGAGTTACTGCTGGATTGGCAAACGATGTCGAGGAGGTGAACCAATATGCTGCTGTGATGTAAGTGGCGACGGCAAATGGCGTCAAACTTGGCTTGCTGCGCGAGCAGCCGATGATGGTGGCAATTAAGCCAAAAGTCGCAACAAACTCACTCCACCACTGGCCAGCACCGGTTCGTACATGTGTTGATGCAAAAAATAATGGATCATCAAACATGTAATGTGCAGCTGCCACACCCGCAAATGCCCCAACAATTTGAACGGCGATATAAGCTAACAATTCTGATGAGGGCAAATTTTTTTGCCATGCTTCGGATAGGCTGACTACCGGATTAAAATGCGCACCGGAGACCGCGCCAAACATCAAAATCAAGGCAACTAAACCAGTCCCGGTCGCTATCGCATTCGCCAGCAGAGCGATTGCAATATTGCCAGCGGACAAGCGTTCGGCCATGATGCCAGAGCCGATCACAATCGCGAGCAAAAACGCCGTACCCAGACCTTCGGCGACCAGACGTCGGGATAAGTTCGCTTTGATCCGATTATTAGCGGAGATTTGGGTCATAGGTTTGCAGTACTGCCGTGATTATTCTCTCGCTCGGTGACTTGCTGATCCACCGGTGCGCAGGTCGCGTTTGGAGAGCAAGGATTTCCGCCACAACAGTTTTCCGTCAAAAAGCCGATCAGATCATTCATCACCGTAAAATTGGCGGCGTAAATCATAAATCTCCCATCTTGTTGCACCGTAATCAAACCGGCATGCATCAGCTCTTTTAGATGAAAGGATAAAGACGATGGCGCAATGCCAAGGAGTTCGCTGATTTTGCTGGCGATGACGCCGCTGGGACCACTTTGGACTAGCAAGCGGAAGATCGCCAGGCGGGAATCTTGGGCAATCGCGGCGAGGGCGCTAACAGCTTGTTTAGTTTCCATATTTAATTCCCCTTGTTTTAACCTAGATTTTCCATCAGACCGCTACCACTTCGCAAAAAACGCAGACGGCGTGCGGTCTTCAGAGGGATAACACCACCGCGATTTGAGTGCGAGCGCTACAGCGACAATTGCCCCTTTGGCGAACTGCCTGGCGTTGTTGCTCCTCCTAGCAAGATGCAGCTTGCGTCGTCGTCGCGTCTAGCCAGTCAGTCCGCCAAAGGCGCACTTGCCGCTGTTCCAATGGGAAATCTGGGTTTAATTTTCTATCTTATTTCGATAATTCTATATTAATTGAAATATTAAAGTAAGCAGATTTTCTGAAGATGTATCGAAGAAAGGTTTGAGAATTGCATTAAAAGCACCAAATAATAAAAACCTTGCTTCATTGCAAGCGAATATGGGTTTATATTTGTATGTCATTGATTACAACGCTCGCATAGAATACAAACATGCAACTCGATATTCGCGCACAAACATTACTTAAAGCTCTGGTAGAACGCTACATCGCTGATGGTCAGCCGGTGGGTTCGCGGGCGCTTTCAAAAATTTCTGGATTGGAGTTGTCTCCTGCCACCATTCGTAATGTGATGGCAGATCTGGAAGAAATGGGCTTTGTCGCCAGCCCGCATACGTCTGCTGGACGGATTCCGACCCCGCGCGGGTACCGCGTATTTGTGGACAAACTACTGACCGTGCAGGAATTTGATGGCACTGCGCTGGAGTCGCGTATGCAAGCGAGTGTGTTTTCTAATTCCCCACAAAAAATTATTTCTAACGCGGCTCAGGTGTTGTCGTCGCTATCGCAATTTGCAGGTGTAGTCATGACCCCGCGGCATGAATCAACATTTCAGCAAGTCGAGTTTTTACGCTTATCTGAAAAGCGGATTTTGCTAGTCGTGGTCGCGCCCAATGGCGAAGTGCATAACCGCTTGCTGCTGACCGATGTTGATTACAACTCCTCGCAATTGGTGCATGCCGCGAATTATCTGAATCAAAATTTTGGTGGATTGAGTTTTGAAGATGCTCGCTTACGTATCAATACTGAATTACGCCAATTGCAAAACGATATGACGCGCCTGATGCAAGCGGCGGTCGAAGCAGGCAGTGATGCGATGTCAGATCAGTCGGACGAGGTTGTGATTTCAGGCGAGCGCAATTTGCTCAATGTGCAGGACTTGTCGAATAATATGACTTCTTTGCGTAAGTTGTTTGATATGTTCGAGCAAAAAACCGGGCTGATGCAATTGCTGGATGTGTCTAGTAAAGCGACCGGGGTACAAATTTTTATCGGAGGCGAATCGCAACTCGTACCGATGGATGAAATGAGTATTGTCACTGCGCCTTATGGCGTGAACGGTAAAATTGTCGGCACGCTTGGGGTGATAGGGCCAACTCGTATGGCTTATGAACGTGTTATTCCTATTGTTGATATTACTGCAAAGCTACTCTCAAATGCGCTAAGTCAGTAGCCGATATCCAGTATCCAAATTCCAAATAATGAGGTTGTTATGAACAACAAAAATATCTCTGTTTTAATTGTTGACGACAATGATATGACCCGTGAGGTTTTACGGGTAGTACTGCGCAGCGAGGGTTATAACGTCGTTGGCGATGCTTCTGATGGTGGGTCGGGTTTGGAAATGGCGATCAAACTCAATCCGCAAATTATTCTATTGGATGTAGTTATGCCTAAAATCGGCGGCTTAGAAATATTGCCAAAAATGAAGGAAGCATTGCCAAATGCGATGATTTTGATGGTGACTGCGAATAAAGATCAAGCCACGGTGACGGAGGCTGTTAAAGCCGGTATTCACGGCTATATCGTAAAACCTTTTAATTCACAGCGAGTGATTGATGCAGTGGCAGGGGTAGTAGAAAAAATTCGTAAGCAAAGTGCTAGCAGCGAAAATACCAGTGGCGACGTTTGAGTACGAATTTGATCAGTAAATATCAGTAGAAGCTGATACTTGTGTTCTCATTTTTTATGATTTGCGATTTCTGTGTTCGCAATTTTGTTTGGTGCAATGACCATACATCGCTAGCGAATGTTCGGCAATAGTAAAGCCACGCTCCAGTGCAACGGCATGTTGTTGCTTCTCAATTTGCTCGTCATAGAACTCTTCTACCAAACCGCAGTCCAAACAGACCAAATGGTCATGATGCGAACCTTCGTTTAGTTCAAAGATGGCTTTGCCGGTTTCAAAATGATTGCGATTTAACAATCCGGCTTGTTCGAACTGCGTTAAAACCCGATATACCGTCGCTAAACCGACATCCATATTTTCATTCAGCAGAATTTTATAAACATCTTCCGCTGTCAGATGGCGAACTGGGCTACTTTGGAAAATTTCTAAAATTTTCAGCCTTGGCAAAGTCGCTTTCAGGCCGCTGGATTTGAGGTTGGGAGTGGTATTCGTCATGTTTTCGGTCAAAAAGAGTGTATCTGCTTTATGATATCGGGTTTAGAGCTTAACTCAAAGTGAATCTCAGCATAATCCCGGCGTAATTTCAGGGTGGTTTTTTGGGGTTTTAATCGACGTATATTAAGCTTGCATCATTGAGTAATTTCATTATGCTGCGTTGTCCTAAGATTATCTCGCGCTGTATTTGTGTTCTTGTGTAGGCTCTCACTTAAGTTACTACCTAAGTTACTACCCAAGTAACGCCAAAGTTAAACGTAATAAATTGGTAAGTAAGATTGATATAAGCTGTTTGAATTAATTATTTTTTGCAAACTGTACACCGTTGCACATCACATTGAGGTTATTTATGCGATTGTTGTTTTCTGAAGTATCCCGAGGTACCGCGCAAGGCTTGACTGCTCTCGCTTTGGCGTTTGGTGTAGTTGGTGTCTCTGGCTGCGCTATGCTCAATCCTATGGTGGATACACCGCCAGTGACCAAGCTCCCTAGTTCCACTGACTCCGCTGTGACGGATGCTGGTAATAAAGACGGCGCCAAACTCAATTCTGCTGATGGCGCACAAAAAACGACGCCAACTGGCGTATCCAAATTTTTAGGTTATATCTCGCCTTACCGGATTACGATTCAGCAAGGTAACTTTGTCTCGCAAGAGATGGTATCGCAACTCAAAGAAGGCATGACCCGTGAGCAAGTCCGGTTTTTGCTGGGCACGGCATTATTGACCGATATGTTCCACGAAGACCGCTGGGACTACCCGTTCCGTTTATTAAAGCCTAACGGCGAATTACTCACCAGCCGTGTGGCGGTATTTTTTAAGAACAATACTGTGCAACGTTTTGAGGGGGGTAATTTGCCCAATGAAAAAGACTACTTAGCCAATATTACGACTTCTGCAATTGGTGTAAGAGCTGAATCTTCTATCCTGACGACGGATAAAGATAAGAAAAAATAATCAAGGTATTCCGATGACAGTATTAAAAATCGCCGTGACTGGTGCATCTGGTCGCATGGGTAAAATGTTGATCGAGACCATCACTGCGGCAGATGATGTTGCACTGGTCGGCGCACTGGATTTGCCTGGATCGCCTGCTTTGGGTGCTGATGCCGGTGCCAGTTTAGGCAAGCCAGTTGGCGTTTTAATTGAGTCTGATTTGTCGACGGCTTTGGCAGATGCTGATTGTCTGATCGACTTTACCCGTACTGAAGGCACCTTAACGCATCTGGCTTACTGTGCGGAACATGGCATTAAAATGGTTATTGGTACGACTGGTTTTGATGACGAAGGTAAAGCAGCGATTGCTGCTGCAGCGCAAAAAACGGCGATTGTATTTGCGCCGAACATGAGTGTCGGCGTGAATGTGATGTTGAAGTTGTTAGAAATGGCAGCCAAGAATTTTGCGCAAGGCTACGATATAGAAATTATCGAAGCGCACCACCGTCATAAAGTTGATGCGCCCTCCGGTACCGCATTAAAAATGGGCGAAGTCATCGCAAGTACATTAGGTCGTGATTTGAACGAAGTCGGCGTGTTCGCGCGTGAAGGCGTTACAGGCGAACGTGACCCTTCTTCGATCGGCTTTGCCACCATTCGTGGCGGCGATATTGTCGGCGACCATACAGTGATGTTCGCAGGGATTGGTGAGCGGGTAGAAATTAGCCATAAATCTTCTAGCAGGATTAATTACGCCCATGGCAGTTTGCGCGCAGCACGGTTTTTGGCTGATAAGAAAACTGGTTTATACGATATGTTTGATGTTCTGGGTTTGAATTCAGTAGTTTAGAAAATACAGAAATCACAAAGCTCATACTTATTTACTAATTCATTTACCAACTCATTCGCTAATTCATTCACCAACGATTTCTCTAACGAGCCCTATGATTTTTGATTACTGGTCACAAGTTGATGAAATAAGCCACGCAGTAGCTTATTTTTTGATGGCAATGTCTCTCGTTAGCTGGTTCATTATTTTTTATAAAACCTGGTCGTTTTGGCGCGTACGCAAAACCGCGCCAGTTGTTGAGTCTTTTTGGAAAGCGCCAAACATCAATGACGCGCTTAGCCTGATCAGTCATGCTGATAGCGAAGACATCTATGCTTCTCTGGCGAGAAAAAGTATGGCGGCTGCGGACCTGAAACTCTCTACAGAACCAGCACGCGCTAGCGCAGGACTTAACACTAATTCTGCTTTAAGCGACATTCTTACCCGGGTTTTGCGACAAGAATTAAACCGTGTTACGGTCAAACTGGAATCTGGTTTAAGCATTTTGGCCTCCATCGGGGCGACCGCACCTTTTGTCGGTTTGCTCGGCACGGTGTGGGGCATTTTTCATGTGCTGACGACGATTGCAAATAATGGTGCTGTGCAGATCGCGCAAGTAGCTGGTCCGGTCGGCGAGGCATTAATCATGACGGCATTGGGTTTGATGGTGGCAATTCCCGCAGTATTGGCCTATAACGCTTTTAACCGTATGAACCGTATTACCATGGCAGAGCTAGATGCTTTTGCGCATGATCTGCATGCACACCTTAGTCCGCGCGGATAAGAGCGCAACTCGGCTAACGTCAGCAACAAACCAACCACAAGCTTACCAACGTAGTAAATAAAAATCTCAACGCATTATGGCCTTCGGTAAATTCAATCAGGCAAGTGACTCGGCAGCAAAAACACCGGCTGCTATGGCGGATATCAATGTCACACCGATGGTGGATGTCATGTTGGTATTGCTGGTGATTTTTATCATTACCGCCCCTTTGATGACACAAGCTATCAAGCTTGAATTACCTACTGCAAAATCAAATACGGCCCCCCAATTGTCAAACAACATCACTATCTCATTTGACTCTCAAGGCGTTTTATATTGGGATAAACAGGTCATTACTTTTACAGATTTAAACGTAAAATTAGCAAAAGCAGCACAAAAATTACCGCAGCCAGAATTGCAATTGCGTGCAGATAAAGCAACTCGCTACGAGATCATTGCCCAAGTGATGGCTGCAGCTCAAGAACAAGGTTTGGGCAAAATTGGTTTTGTGACTAAGCAGCCAGGCCAACCACTCGATCAAAAGTAATCTACAGCACTATCCTTAATCAGGATGCCACCTGAACCAGTTATAATCAAAGGTTCAAAAGATACCCTCGCATTTAGAAAATATAGCCCGCCATGCAAGAAAAATACAGCTCAGTTTATAAACCAGCCGACATTGAGCAATCTGCGCAATCCCATTGGAAAAAAATAGACGCTTACAAAGCGGTGGAGAACGATCCACGTTTTCCAAAAGGGAAGTACTACGCTTGTTCTATGCTGCCTTATCCATCAGGTAAATTGCACATGGGGCACGTGCGCAATTACACTATCAACGACATGCTGGCGCGTCAATTGCGCATGAATGGTTACAACGTTCTGATGCCGATGGGCTGGGATGCTTTTGGTTTGCCGGCAGAGAACGCCGCGATCAAAAACAAGGTGCCGCCTGCCAAATGGACCTACGACAATATCGCCTACATGAAGACCCAGATGCAAGCCATGGGTCTGGCGATTGACTGGTCACGCGAAGTCGCAACTTGCTCGCCTGAATATTACAAATGGAATCAATGGTTGTTCCTGAAAATGCTGGAAGCTGGCATTTGCGAACGCCGTACGCAAGTAGTGAACTGGGATCCGATTGACCAGACCGTGCTTGCCAATGAGCAGGTGATCGACGGGCGCGGCTGGCGCTCCGGCGCCCTGGTCGAGAAGCGTGAAATCCCTGGCTACTACCTGAACATCACCGACTACGCGGAAGAATTGCTGTCTGCAGTCGCCAATCCGGAAGATCCGAATTACCTGTCCGGCTGGCCAGAGCGCGTGCGCCTGATGCAGGAAAACTGGATAGGTAAATCCGAAGGTGTACGTTTTGCCTTCACACATGACATCAAGGACGCCACCGGCGCGTTGATTCAGGACGGCAAGATGTACGTGTTTACGACCCGTGCCGATACCATCATGGGCGTGACCTTTTGTGCGGTGGCACCGGAACATCCGTTGGCAATTCATGCTGCTGCCAGTAATCCCGGACTCGCTGCCTTCATCGAAGAATGCAAAAAAGGCGGTACGACCGAAGCAGAAGTTGCAGTGCGTGAAAAAGAAGGGCAGCCAACGGGACTGTTCGTCACGCATCCGTTGACAGGCGCGCAAGTTGAAGTTTGGGTCGGTAACTATGTGTTGATGAGTTACGGCGATGGCGCGGTCATGGGCGTGCCTGCGCATGACGAGCGGGACTTTATTTTTGCGAAAAAATATAATCTGCCGATTAAACAAGTAGTCGCTGTAGAAGGTGAAACCTACTCCACCGATGCATGGGCAGAATGGTATGGCGACAAGCAACGTGGCTTGACCATTAATAGCGGAGACTCTAACGTTGACCTAAATGGATTGACCTGTAGACAGGCGGTCAGCAAAGTCGCCGAATTAATGTCAGCCAAAGAATTAGGCGAAAAGAAAACTACCTGGCGTTTACGTGACTGGGGCATCAGCCGTCAACGTTATTGGGGTACGCCTATCCCTATTATCCATTGCGATGCTTGTGGTGTGGTGCCAGTACCGGAAAAAGATTTACCCCTTGTGTTACCAGAAGATTGCATTCCTGATGGCTCAGGCAATCCGCTAAATAAACGCTTAGATTTCTTGCATGTTGATTGCCCAAGTTGCGGCAAGCCAGCTAAACGAGAAACGGACACCATGGATACCTTCGTTGATAGTTCTTGGTATTTCATGCGTTATTGCGACGCCAGCAACGACCAGGCCATGGTTGCGGAAGGTAGTAAATACTGGATGCCGATGGATCAATACATCGGTGGTATCGAACACGCGATTTTGCATTTGCTGTATGCGCGCTTCTGGACCAAGGTCATGCGTGACCTGAAGCTGATCGATGCGCACGAACCGTTCGCCAAATTGTTGACGCAAGGCATGGTCTTGAAGGGCGCGTTTTTCCAAAAACCGGAAGGCGCAGGCAAGAATTATTTCTGGGAAGAAGAAGTCAACGTCATCACCAATGAGCAAGGTCAGATCACCGGTGGGACTTTGAAATCAGATGGTTCGGCGCTCGAATACGAGATGACCACCATGTCTAAATCCAAGAGTAATGGTGTCGATCCGCAAGAACTCATTAATCAATACGGTGCAGATACAGCACGTTTGTTTGTGATGTTTGCCTCGCCACCTGAGCAGACCTTGGAGTGGAATGACTCTGGTGTTGAGGGTGCGCATCGCTTCTTGCGCCGGGTCTGGACTTTCGGTTTTAAAAATGCTGAATTATTGCACCCTGCAAGTTCAGTCGGTACTGACTTGAGTTCGGACTTAAGTGCTGACAGCAAAACGCTACGCCGCGAAGTACATATGATCTTGCGCCAGGTAAGCTATGACTACGAACGTATGCAATACAACACGGTCGTGTCCGGCGCGATGAAATTATTGAATACGATCGAAGCCTTTAAGCAAGAAGGTGCTGGTCATGCAGCGGTTTTGAGTGAAGCCTTTGGTGTCTTGTTGCGTGTTTTATATCCGGCATGCCCGCACTTGACCCATGTCTTGTGGGAAGAGTTGGGTTATGCCGCCGCTTTCACCGATATTCTCAATACGCCTTGGCCCCAAGTCGACGAAGCGGCTCTGGTACAAACAGAAATCGAAATGATGATCCAGGTCAACGGCAAGCTGCGCGGTAGTATCACGGTAGCCAAAGATGCGAATAAAGCGACGATAGAAGCTTTAGCCTTGGCGAATGAGAGTGTGCAACGTTTTGTTGAGGGTACGCCGAAAAAGATCATTATCGTACCGGGTAAATTAGTCAATATCGTTCCTTAATATAGACGGGTAATTTTATGATCGTTAATTCGAAAGCGGGCGATATGCGTAATGAGAAAGACTCTAAAACAAGGTCTGATTGGATGCGGAAATTGCTAGCCTTTTTCAGCATCGCGTCAGTTGCTGTAATTTTGTCCGCCTGCGGCTTTGCGTTGCGTGGTCCGGTGACTTTTCCGTTCTCTAGTATTTATATTAGCTTGCCAGATACGTCACCGCTTGGTGGCGAGTTGCGGCGAAATATCCGTGCCAATGGTAATACCGTGATTTTTAACGATGCCAGAAGCGCCGATGTGGCATTAGAAGTTTTGGCAGAAACACGCGAGAAAGTGATCTTGTCTCTGAATAGCCAAGGCCGTGCACGTGAATACAATTTGTTGTACACATTTAAATTCCGTGTGCGCGACAAGGCTGGTAAAGAATTGTTAGAGCCAACCAGCATCCAACTCAAGCGCAATATCACGTTCAACGAATCTGCAGTGTTGGCGAAAGAGTCTGAAGAAGCTCTGTTATATCGTGATATGCAAAGCGATCTGGTGCAGCAAATCATGCGTCGCCTGGCCGTACTGAAGATGGAATAGCGTATGCAATTGCGCTTTGATGCGATCGATGCTCACCTGACTAAATCACTGGCGTCTTTATACGTCATCACCAGTGACGAGCATTTGTTGGCATTAGAAACTGCGGACAAAATCCGTCGTGTCGCTAAAACACAGGGATTTCTGGAAAGAGAAATTTTAACCGTAGAGCGTAGTTTTAAATGGGGCGCTCTGCTGGCAGCGAATCAATCGCAATCCTTGTTCGGCGATAAAAAGCTGATTGATTTGCGCATACCCACCGGCAAGCCAGGCAAAGACGGCGGCGCTGCACTACAAGAATATGTCAAGCATTTATCCCCCGATAATCTGACCCTGATTACCTTGCCAAAACTCGACTGGGCGACGCAAAAGGCAGCCTGGGTGACGAGCTTGCAGCAGGCGGCGGTGTATATTGACATCCCGCTGGTGGAACGGGCGCAACTGCCTAATTGGATATCCTTGCGGTTATCTGCACAAGGGCAAAGCGCTGATCGGCCTAGTCTGGACTTTATTGCGGACAGAGTAGAAGGTAACTTGCTCGCCGCACATCAAGAGATTCAAAAGCTCGCTTTGTTGCACCCCCAAGGCAAACTTAGTTTTGAGCAAATCCACGACGCTGTTTTAAACGTCGCACGCTACGATGTGTTTAAAGTCAATGAAGCCATGTTGGCTGGCAACGTCGCCAGACTGGTGCGCATGCTAGAAGGTCTGAAAGGCGAGGGCGAGGCCTTGCCGCTGGTACTATGGGCAGTTGCCGAAGAGATCCGGACTTTGCTCAAACTCAAGTCTGGTATGGCACAAGGCAAGTCGCTAGGCATGCTGCTGAAGGAATTTCGTATCTGGGGCCCGCGTGAAAAGCTGATGGAGCCTGCGCTACGCCGGGTGAGTTTAGCGACCTTAGAGGCGGCGCTGCAAGAGGCAGCGCAAGTCGATAAGATGGTCAAAGGTTTACGCGCCAAGGCATTTGCCGGTGACGCCTGGGATGCCTTGCTGCAATTAGGTCTACGTGTTGCCCGCGCATAGGATAAATACGTAAAAATAGGGAGTATGTCGAATAAATGGCATTAACGTCCATATTATATTTGGACGTTAAAATATACAGTAGGTAGTATATATTCCCTCTTAAGCCACTTGTAGAGCGCAAGCAGACATAGACATACTGAATTTAAAGAATTGATATGGATATCAAAACCTACATGAAAGACCTTGGCATACGCGCCCGTAAAGCGTCGCGTGCCATGGCAAAAGCAAATACGGCTGCAAAGAATCAGGCGTTGTTATTGATTGCCGCGGCGATCCGGCGCGACGCAGCGATTTTGCGGGCAGCCAATGAGCTCGATCTTGCTGCCGCCCGCACAAATGGGATGGAAGCAGCGATGCTGGATCGTCTAACCTTATCCGACAAAGCCATCGCCACCATGGCGGAGGGACTGGAGCAAATCGTCAGTCTGTCAGACCCGATAGGCGAAATCTCGAATATGAAATTCCGCCCGACTGGGATTCAGGTTGGTCAGATGCGCGTGCCGTTGGGCGTGATTGGTATTATTTATGAAGCCAGACCAAACGTTACAGTCGACGCGGCAGGCTTATGCATTAAAAGTGGTAATGCCACAATTTTGCGCGGCGGTTCTGAGGCAATTCACTGCAATCAGGCACTGGCACAATTGGTCAAAGAAGGTTTAGCCGGTGCCGGTTTGCCATCCGACGCCGTTCAGGTAGTTGAGACTACCGACCGTGCTGCGGTGGGCGAGCTGATCACCATGCCAGAGTATGTTGATGTCATTGTTCCACGCGGTGGCAAAGGTTTGATCGAGCGCTTAATGCGTGAATCCAAAGTGCCGATGATCAAACATCTGGACGGCATTTGCCATGTGTATATCGACGATAAAGCAGATATACAAAAGGCGCTGGACATTGCATTCAACGCTAAATGCCATCGCTATGGCACTTGTAATACGATGGAAACCTTATTGGTCGCGCAAGCTATTGCAGCGCAGGTATTGCCCGCCTTAGCCAAACTCTACGACAGCAAACAAGTCGAATTACGTTGCGACCCTGCTGCCGCAGCAATACTCAGCGACTATCCTCATTTGGCTACTGCGATTGAAGAGGACTGGAGCACAGAATATCTGGCCGCGATTCTTGCTGTTAAAGTAGTTCAAGATATGGATGAGGCGATTGAACACATCAATCACTATTCATCGCAACACACTGAGTCCATCGTGACGGAAGATTACACGCGCGCCATGCGCTTTCTGCGTGAGGTTGATTCAGCCTCGGTCATGGTCAATGCATCGACCCGTTTTGCAGATGGCTTTGAATATGGCTTAGGTGCAGAAATCGGCATCTCTAACGATAAACTACATGCACGTGGTCCAGTGGGATTAGAAGGTCTGACTTCACTGAAGTATGTGGTATTTGGTAATGGCGAAGTTCGTCAATAATAAGTAACAGGAGAAATGCATGCTCTGGATTAAAGCACTACATATCGTTTTCGTGACGTCCTGGTTTGCAGGCTTATTTTATTTGCCGAGGATTTTTGTCAATCTGGCGATGGAGAACCAGGCGGTTACGACCGAGCGACTGCTGCTGATGGCCCGCAAGCTGTACCGGTTTATGACCATACTGGCCATTCCAGCGATAGGTTTTGGGTTGTGGTACTGGATTGCCACAGGTATCGGGCGTGGTCCCGGCAGCGGTTGGATGCATGCCAAGCTTTTTATTGTAGTGCTGCTGATTGGCTATCACCATGCCTGTGGCAGTATTCTGAAAAGGTTTGAACAGGGCAACAATAAACGCGCGCATACCTGGTTTCGCTGGTTTAATGAAGTGCCAGTCGTTTTGTTATTAGCTGTTGTGGTGTTGGTGGTAGTGAAGCCGTTTTAGTCCGCTCGTTAAATTCTCAAGGAAATATTGATGAACAGAGTTTGTGAATACTATTTTGCACCGCAGTCTCCTTGGGCGTATTTGGGGCATCAGCGCTTTGTCGATCTGGCAAAAAAACATGCAATCCGGATTGATCTTAAGCCGATTGATTTAAGCAAAGTATTTGCTACTTCGGGTGGTTTGCCTTTAGCTAAACGTGCAGCACAAAGACAAGCCTATCGTCTGACAGAAATGCAGCGCTGGAGTACGCATCTGGATTTGCCTATGAATTTGCAGCCGACCTTTTTTCCGGTCGCAGGCGATCCTTCTGCACACTTGATTATTGCAGCGCAATTGGCACACGGGACTGAGACCGCACTCAAACTGACTGGCTCGATTATGCGAGCGGTCTGGGCAGAACAAAAAAATATTGCTGATACGGATACCCTGGTCGCGTTAGCACTTGATTGCGAGCTCGACGGTAAAGCTTTAATCAAATCGTCAGAAACCGCCAGTGTATTAGCTGAGTACGAGCGCTTTACCAATGAAGCAATCGCCAACAATGTATTCGGTGTGCCTTGGTTTGTATTCAATGGCGAGAGCTATTGGGGGCAAGATCGCTTAGATTTTTTGGAGCGCGTTTTCCAAGAATAGTGACTAACAGTTGGCATTACGATCAATAGAATGAAGTAATGAGGTGAGCGAATGCAGCACGAACTCAACTTAGTTTTAGTGCTGAGAAATAGATGTAAATACCGGCTAGGCAAGAGCTTTAGCCTTTAAAAATTAACTTGGATAAAAGGTTCCCCATGACACGTTACTCGTATTTTTGCCCTTGCCCCCGTGGCCTGGAAGTCGCTCTTGCTGAAGAGTTGAATGAAATTGCCCAGACGGATAAAACTTTGCATGTACATACGCAAGTGCCCGGCGGTGTGCATTGCTCTGGTGAATTGCGCGACGCCTATAGCATCAATCTACATTCACGCATTGCTTCGCGTGTGTTATTGCGGATGGCGCATTCTGGCTATCTCAACGAAAACGATATTTATGACCTGACCCTGGAGCAGCCATGGGAAGATTGGTTTGGCTACCACCACACGATTCGTGTCGATGTAACCGCAGTCAAATCGCCATTGAAAAGTTTGGAATTTACCACCCTCAAAATTAAAGACGCGATCTGTGATCGTTTCCGCGATCAATTCACACAACGTCCTTCGGTTGATACCAAAAATCCGGATATGCGGATAGTCGGTTTTGTGGATGCACGCAACTTTACTTTGTATCTCGATACCTCAGGCGAGCCTTTGTTTAAACGCGGCTGGCGCTTAGAGACAGGCGATGCCCCTTTGCGTGAAAACCTGGCAGCGGGCTTGTTGCGGACTGCCGGCTGGAAACCCGGCGTGCCTCTGTTTGATCCTATGTGTGGCTCGGGTACTATTTTGATTGAGGCGGCACAAATGCTTGCTGGTATTCCGCCAGGTTTGCGTCGTGAATTTGCGTTTGAAAAGTTTGCCGGTTATAAGCAAGACGAATGGCAAGCTATCAAGGGCAGTGTTAAGCCAAATCACGTGCCGGAAGAGCCGACTATTTTCGGCAGTGATATCTCCGGCGACATGATCAGCATGACGCGTAATAATTTGAATAAGGCAGGTATTCGTTTTGACGTGCCGTTGAAGCAAATTGAAGCGCAAGAGATCAAAGCGCCAACTGAAGTACCAGGTATTTTGCTGACCAATCCGCCCTATGGCGAACGTATTGGCGTACGCGGTGATAGTTCGGTAGAGCCTGATGCGATGGCGACCGATTTTTTCAGTGCATTCAGTAGCACGTTAAAACAAAGGTTTGCTGGCTGGAGTGTTTTCTTGTTCACCGCTGATCTGGGTTTGCCAAAGATGCTGCGTTTGAAAGAGTCGCGCAAGACACCTTTTTTCAACGGTGCCCTGGAATGTCGCTTGTTCCGGTTCGATATGGTGGCGGGCTTTAACCGCCGTGAAGAGGCCAAGCCTAAAAACTTGTCCTAACTCTACATAAAAACGGGCGAACGCTGCACAGCAGGTTCGCCCGTTTTACTTTATGCTTTGCCATCTACGCTGCGTCATCAATCATAATTTACGCTGTTTTATGTAATCTGGCCGAGATTTAGATTGGCCTCATCCAAAACAAAACACATCAGGAGATTAATCTATGTCTAACGCTTTTTCCCTCAATTTAAAAGACAGTAGTTTATTGCGTAATCATGCTTACATTAATGGCGCCTGGTTTAGTTTTAGTGATAATTTTGAAGTCAATAATCCAGCGGATCAATCGATTATCGGTACCGTACCTAACTTGGGTGCTAGTGCCGCACAAACGGCAATTGACGCTGCACAAGCGGCTTTTCCGGCATGGGCTGCCAAGACCGGCAAAGAGCGCGCCGCGGTAATGCGTAAATGGTTTGATCTGATGATTGCCAATGCCGATGATCTGGCGATGTTAATGACTGCCGAGCAAGGCAAACCTTTAGCCGAAGCCAAAGGCGAAGTAATTTACGGCGCCAGTTTTATCGAATGGTTTGCCGAGGAAGCAAAGCGGGTAACCGGCGATGTCATGGCATCGACCTGGACTGACAAACGAATGGTGGTATTAAAACAGCCTATCGGCGTTTGCGCATCAATCACGCCTTGGAACTTCCCGATTGCTATGATTACGCGCAAAGTTGCCCCCGCGATTGCGGCTGGTTGCAGTATCGTGATTAAGCCAGCGGAACAAACCCCGTTATCCGCCTTGGCAATGGCAGAGCTGGCACATAGAGCGGGTCTGCCAGCAGGCATTATTAATATTGTTACCGCCGATTCAGAGCGTTCGATTGCCGTTGGCAAAGTGTTGTGCGACAGCCCGGTTGTGCGGCATTTATCTTTTACTGGATCAACTCCAGTAGGCCGTATTTTAATGCAGCAATGTGCACCGACAGTAAAAAAACTGGCTCTGGAATTGGGCGGGCATGCGCCATTTATCGTATTTGATGATGCTGATCTGGACGCCGCGGTGGAAGGTGCGTTGCAATCAAAATTCCGTAATGCCGGACAAACTTGTGTGTGTACCAATCGCTTCTATGCTCATGAGTCGATTTACGACGCCTTCGTTGAAAAACTGGCTGCGGGCGCTAAGAAAATCCAGGTCGGTAACGGTATGGAGTCAGGCATCAGCCAAGGTCCGATGATTGATGAGCAGGCAGTAGCCAAAGTAGAAGAGCACGTTGCTGATGCGCTGGCGAAAGGCGCTACGATTTTAGCTGGTGGTAAAAAACATGCAGCCGGCACTTTATTCTATGAGCCGACGGTACTGTCTAACATTACCAATATGATGAAAATTATGGTCGAGGAGACCTTTGGCCCAGTAGCTGCCGTCATCAAGTTTACAACGGAAGATGAGGTGATTGCGGCGGCTAACAATACTGATTTTGGACTGGCATCGTATTTCTATTCCCGTGATATCGGTCGCGTATGGCGCGTTGCTGAAAAGCTTGAATATGGCATGGTCGGTATTAATACTGGTTTGATTTCGAATGAGGTCGCGCCGTTCGGTGGCGTTAAACAATCTGGACTGGGACGCGAGGGTTCTAGCTATGGAATGGACGAATATCTTGAAATGAAATATTTGTGTATGGGCGGCATTTAAATTTCCCTTGATGATCCTGATGAATAAAATTCTGCTAATTGCGATTGAATATGTCTAATAGTCCTACACCAGAAGCGACTCCGCCATCACCACCACTGCCTTCTCACTTGCAAGTGGTGAGCGCTGGCGCTCTCGCAACGTTGCTTGCAGCGTTGGCAATGTTGGGGCCATTTTCAATTGATACTTATCTGCCTGCATTTCCGGCAATTCAGTCGAGTTTGCAGGCGAGTCCGATCGAAGTTCAGCAGACATTAACTGCCTACATGCTGTCTTTTTCCGTCATGACGCTTTGGCACGGCGCTTTGTCGGACGCGTTCGGGCGCCGGAATGTGATTTTGGTGTCGCTAGCCGTTTTTGCCGTCGCTTCTTTTGGCTGCGCATCTGTCCATACGATTCATTATTTGTGGGGCTTCAGGATTTTGCAGGGTGTTTCTGCGGGCGCTGGTGTGGTGGTTGGACGCGCGATCATCCGTGATATGTACTCAGGCGCTCCCGCTGAGCGCTTGCTTTCTCTGGTAACAATGATTTTTTCTATTGCTCCGGCAATTGCACCTATTTTAGGCGGTTGGATAGTCAGCTATTTCAGCTGGCGTAGTATTTTCCTCTTACTTTTTGTCTATACCCTGATTTTATTTTGGGCGTGCTACAAGCGGCTGCCAGAATCTTTGCCGATCGAAAAGCGTCAGCCTTTTAGTGCAGAGTTTTTGTGGAAAAGTTACAAGATGGTGTTTAAGTCCCCGCTATTTCATCTTAAAGCCGGCACGATTGCGTTTAATTTTGCAGGCCTTTTTTTGTATGTTTCCGCCGCGCCAGCGTTTATTACTCAGCATTTAAAGCTAGGGCCAGATCAATTTGGCTGGCAATTTATTCCCTCAGTCGCGGGCATATTTTTAGGTGCACTGGCGGCGAATCGCCTTGCAGGGAGAATTTCTGTTTGGAAGCAAGTCAATATCGGCTTTTGCTTCCTGATCGGAGCCTCTTTATTTAACGTGATTTACCACGCGATTTGGCCAGCTATGCTGCCTTGGTCAGTGATGCCCTTGTTTTTCTACTGTTTTGGTATGTCTCTGGTTGCTCCTGGCGCTACCTTGCTTGTCCTCGATTTGTTTCCTACAATCAGAGGGATAGTGGCCTCTTGCCAGTCTGCTGCTGTCACGATGCTCGGAGCAGTAGTGGCTGGTATGGTAGCGCCTGCACTGGATCATTCCAGCCTGACCTTGGCTATCGGGCAATTGGTATTTGCATCTCTGGGAATGATCTCTTGGTACTCGGGGCGTTTGTACTGGCGCAGTATGACAAATCAGAAGCAAAATGCATGGGAGACCGTGGGTTAAAAATATTTTGTTGATGAGACTTGAAATATGACCATGCCACCTTATTTACTTGGTGCTCTGCAGCATTTTGAAATTTTAACTATAATGCGAACCAAATCGAAGTTCAGCAGTCCAACGATTTAGCACGTTGTAATAAAAATACTTCGTGTGTTTTTTTGAGACAGCTCGTTGAATCTGGTTTGTTACGTGTTTTTGATTTCATCAAGTTGTCATTTTCCGCAGGTATAGTGGCCTCTGTCATTGAGTCATTTTTAGGACTCAAGGCTGTTAAAGACCTGCAAATTTGTTTTTGTGCACTCGATTTGTTGTGTTGCAGCAAAGACTAAACTTACTATTTTCTGGATATTACCCTATGAAAAAATCATTACTCGCACTCGCTCTAATGGGTGCTTTCTCCGGTGCAGCATTTGCTCAATCCTCCGTTGTTATCTACGGTATCGCAGATGCTGGTTTCCAAAGTTTGGATAACGGCGCAGCAGCAGGTAAAACTTCTAAGATCCAAAGCGGTCAAGAAAGCGGTTCACGTATTGGCTTCAAAGGTACTGAAGATTTGGGCGGCGGTCTGAAAGCCAACTTCGTATTAGAGCAAGGCTTGAATCTGGATGATGGTTCATCCGGTCAAGGTAACCGCACTTTCGGTCGTCGTTCAACAGTTGGTCTGGCTGGTGACTTCGGGGCCGTTGATTTAGGTCGCGATAAAACACCAACTTTCAAATTTTTTGACAACTTTGATCCGTATGTTTCAGGTTTCATCAATAGCGGCAACGGTTTGTCTTCCTTGTATTTCATCGGTGGTACTCCGACGGCATCTACAAGTAATTCTTCTGGTCGTATCAACAATGCAATCATTTACTACACACCAGGTAACCTGAACGGTTTCTATGGCGTTGGCGCTTATGGTTTCGGCGAAGTTGCTGGTAACAACAGCATCGGCCGCTCTATGGGTCTGAATGCTGGCTACAAAGCAGCTGGTTTGGATGTTGGTTACTCATACGCTAAAGATACGTCACAAGCTACCGCTTTGACAGGTCCAGTAGTTGGTAAAAACGGTAACACGATTGCCGCTTCTTACGACTTTGGCGTGGTTAAGCCAGTTGTGATTTTCCAAAAAGTTAAAGGTAATTCAGTAGGTACTATTCCTGCAGTTGACCAAAAAATCTTTACTATTGGCGCAACAGCACCTATCGATGCTTCAAGCAAAGTTATCGCTACTTACACTAAGATCAAGGATTCTTCTTTGACTTCTACAAATCTGGCTGTAGCGCAGACTGTAGGCGATGCTAAGCAGTTCTCTATCGGTTACCAATATGCTTTGTCTAAGCGTACTGATTTGTATGCTGCTTACGCAGGTACAACACAAGACGTTAATTCTCAAAAAGCTGGCGCAGCAGTTGCTGGTGCTGACGTAAAAGAACTGACATTTGGTATTCGTCACCTGTTCTAATCAAATTTAGGCTTAGGCCTGAATTGATTTAAAAGTAATTGATGGGGTAGTCAGAAATGACTACCCCATTGTCTTTGTTGTATTCTCGCGTTAACTCCATTTTTAATTTCCCAAGTATGTCTGACACCAAACCTGCTGACGTTACATCCAAACCACTTTTTTATGATCCGACTGAGCGCCGTATTCGTAGTTTTGTGACACGTGCCGGGCGCTTATCTGATGCGCAGGCGCGTGCTATTGCGACGCTGGGGCCACAATTTTTAGTCCCTTATCAAAAAACCATATTGGATGTAAATAGTCTTTTTGGTCGCGCGGCACCTACCATTTTTGAAATTGGTTTTGGTATGGGCGAAACGAGCGCCAAGATTTCTGCCGGCATGCCCGAGAAAAATTTTATCGGCGTTGAAGTGCATACGCCAGGTGTTGGTAGCTTGCTCAAGCTGACGGATGAACTGGGTTTGTTGAATCAGCGCGTCATCCAACATGATGCATTCGAAGTTTTGACTAATATGATTGCGCCAAACTCTTTAGCAGGCGTCCATGTCTTTTTCCCGGATCCATGGCATAAAGCGCGTCACAATAAACGTCGTTTGATCCAAAGTCCTTTGGTCGCTTTACTAGCCTCGCGGATTGCTCCCGGTGGTTATTTGCATTGCGCGACGGATTGGGAAGAGTATGCAGTGCAAATGTTAGAAGTATTAGGCGCAGAGCCAACTTTACAGAATACGGCTGAAGGCTATGCTCCGCGTCCGGATTACCGTCCCGTGACTAAATTTGAAAATCGTGGCTTAAAATTGGGCCATGGTGTCTGGGATTTAGTATTCAGTAAAATATAAAAAGAGCGTCGCTCTCTGCTATGTTGAGTCAAAGTCTTGCTCTGCAAAAATATGGTGATACATAGCAATCGTAGTAAATCGTTATAATGATTTCATGCTAAAACAAAGAACTATCAAAACATCAGTCAAAACAATCGGCGTAGGCGTGCATTCTGGCACCAAAGTCGATTTGATTTTGCGTCCGGCACCCACTGATACGGGTATCATTTTTACCCGCATTGACCTTGACCCACCGGTTGTTTTCCACGCTACGGCACTCAATGTCGGCGACACCCGTATGGCATCGACCTTGTCGAATAATGGCGCTACAGTTTCTACCGTTGAACACTTATTGTCGGCTTGTGCTGGTCTTGGTATAGACAACTTATACATTGATGTGAGCGCTGAAGAAATTCCTATCATGGATGGCTCTGCCTCTTCTTTCGTCTATTTATTACAGCAAGCAGGTATGCAGGAGCAGAATGCTGCGAAGAAATTTATTCGTGTTTTAAAGCCCGTTGAAATACGTGAAGGTAGCGGAAAAAGTGAAAAATGGGCACGCCTCGAACCATTTAACGGCTTCAAACTGCATTTTTTTATCGAATTTAATCATCCTGCAGTCGATGGCACGACCCAAACGGCCGAAGTCGATTTCGCCAAAGTCTCGTATGTGAAAGATGTTGCGAGGGCGCGTACTTTTGGTTTTATGCAAGATGTGGAAATGTTGCGTGGGATTGGTCTGGCGCGTGGTGGTTCTATGGAGAATGCCATTGTGATGGATGAATATCGTATCCTTAATGCGGATGGTTTGCGCTTTGATGACGAGTTTGTGCGCCACAAAATATTGGACGCCATTGGCGATCTCTATCTTATCGGCCATCCTTTTTTAGCGAGTTACACAGCGCATAAGTCAGGACATGGTTTGAATAATCAGCTGTTGCGGGCTTTATTAGCTCAGCCAGATGCGTATGAAGTTGTGACGTTTGATGAAATAGAATCCGCGCCAGATTCTTATGGTTTGCAAGAACAGCGGGAATGGGCTTTAACCTGATATCTTGACTATACTCCTGCCTTGTATAGTAAAAATATGCCGTATCGTCCAGTAATTCTCTGGACGATTAAAAATACTCCCCATTTTTATTGATTATGTTTCACTCTGATGTCGCTTAACCAGATTGTGTAAAGCGGCAATCAGACCCGCATTTTGCGGCGTATTTTCTAAGGTATTCTCAAGCACATTAAACGCATTCACTGCCTGGTTCGACAGGCTACATTGCTTGACGTAAGGTTTGGGCTCGACTTTTCTCTTGACTTGTACTTTGATACGGATTGCGTTAATCTGCCATCCCCGCTGTACTAAAGCGTCTTGTAGTTTTGGACATTGTTGTTTTAGCTTGGTGGCTAGCGCAGCGTTAGGCGCGGATAGAGTTAATTGCCCTTCCTCCAGTTGCAGCACATCACAGGCATTGAACATCGCGGGCAACAAGTTTCCACAGTCTTTTTGTAATTTGGCATTGCGCCTGATCGTAGGTAATAAAGGCGAAATTTGATCGTTGCTACGTAAAAAGTCAGCGGCACCCGTGGTTACTGGCAGTTTACGGCCGCGCTTGATGTTGAGTCTATAGGGAGGTGGTGAAGATGCTTGCATGGATGGAACCTTACCACAAACAACCAGATTTGATCGAGTTGCCTGCTCACGATCGCATGAGTACTTGGCCGACACTCACATTGCTGCCGGATTCTCTGCTAAATAGTAGTTTTATTTCTTCTCTTATTTATTCTATTAGTCATGGAGTGAATTGATGCAAATCATCGTCATGCATTCACGCTTTACCCAAGCCAAATCCATCACGCTTAGTTCCCGACATATTATCGTAGCCGTTGTTGGCTTTTTATTGCTGACCATTTTGTGCTCCGCTTTGATGGCGGCATTGACGCTACGCCTTGCCAGCGGAGAAATACCGTTTTTAAGCAACTACGTCCCAGTCGCGCTAGCCAATGACCCCAATGCTAAAGACCGTTATGTGAAAGAAAACATTGCCGCGATGGCAGTCAAGCTAGGGGAAATGCAGGCGCAGTTAATACGTTTAGATGCCTTGGGCGAGCGAGTGCAAGGCTTGGCAGGTGTTAAACCCGAAGAATTTAATTTCCGTGAAGTACCAGGCCGCGGCGGACCAGAAAACTCCTCAGCTCCCGCAAAAGAACTGAATATGAGCGAATTCCAAGCCGCATTAGATGCGATGGGTAAAGATCTTGAGAATCGCTCTGATTACATGAATGTGGTGGAAACCAAGCTCATGGGTTTTAAAGTGCAGTCCAAGTTATTGCCGACCATTACACCAGTCAACGTCAGCTATAACGCGTCTGGCTTTGGCTGGCGGCTTGATCCGTTCTCTGGGCGCAGCGCTTTTCATGAAGGTATTGATTTTCCCGCGCCAACCGGCACGCCTATCGTTGCAGCGGCAGGCGGCGTGGTAATTGCGGCAGAATTTCATCCAGAATTTGGCAATATGATTGACATCGACCACGGTGGAGAAATCATTACCCGTTATGCCCATACGTCCAAAGTCTACGTAAAAGTAGGGGATATCGTAAAACGCGGTCAACATATTGCCGATATCGGTTCGACTGGACGTTCCACTGGTGCGCATTTGCATTTTGAGGTACATGTGAAAGGCATACCGCAAAATCCTCATAAATTCCTAAGTGCCGGCGCTAATCAAGCTAGCATGGCCGAGCTGGGTCAAAAATAAGTCTCGAATAAATATATCCCAAGTGGCAATGCTGATTTTTTCGCCTCTAGCCGTAATCCAGCGGGTTTAATCATATTGTTGTTTAAGAAGTAATCATTGGCTTGCAACTACTTTGCAAGCTAACAAGACAATTTCGTGCCATCTCCACTTGATATTGTTGTCTTTGTCTCCAATTCTTCCATCATGCTTGATTTTGTCATTGTGCAATTGTTAGTAAATGATGCGCGCATGGTAAAATCGAAAGTTAGTCTATTGTTGTTGCTGTTGTAAATTTGTAGCGCTAGTGTTAACGATGTACGGGCGCCGTCAGCAATTTTTTCAGAATTCACTCATCCATTCATAGCATGTCATTCCTGACCAAAATATTCGGTAGCCGCAATCAGCGCCTTCTGAAGCAATACCAAAAAACCGTGCTTGATATCAACGCACTGGAACCTACGCTGGAAGCCTTGTCGGATGAGGCATTAAAAGCTAAGACGGAGGAGTTTAAAACCCGCGTTGCTAATGGCGAGACACTAGATGCAATCCTGCCAGAGGCGTTTGCCGTTTGTCGTGAGGCAAGTAAGCGTGTTTTAAAAATGCGCCATTTTGATGTGCAGATGATAGGCGGTATGGTGCTGCATTACGGCAAAATTGCAGAGATGGGCACCGGCGAAGGTAAAACTTTGATGGCGACCTTGCCAACTTACCTGAATGCCTTGTCTGGCAAGGGTGTGCACGTGGTAACCGTCAATGATTATCTGGCGCAGCGTGATGCCGAGTGGATGGGTAAATTGTACGGCTGGTTGGGTTTGACTACCGGTGTTAACTTATCGCAGCTCGATCATGATGATAAGCAGGTTGCTTACACATCCGATATCACTTACGGTACCAACAACGAGTTCGGCTTTGACTACCTGCGCGACAATATGGTGTATGAAGCCAAAGACCGTGTACAACGTGGTCTGAACTTTGCCGTCGTTGATGAAGTCGATTCTATTCTGATCGATGAAGCGCGCACTCCGCTGATTATCTCTGGTCAGGCTGAAAATCATACAGAGCTGTACTACAAAATAAACGAAGTCCCTAAGCTGCTGACTTTGCAAATCGGTGAAGAAAAACATGATGGCACCGGCAATGTTGAAGTTCCTGGCGACTACACCAAAGATGAAAAAACACATCAGGTATTGCTGACCGAAGCTGGTTACGATCACGCTGAACGTATTCTGACCCAGATGGGTTTGTTGCCAGAAGGCGCATCCCTGTACGACGCTGCCAACATCACTTTAATTCATCATCTGTACGCTGCTTTGCGTGCGCATGCGTTGTATTTCCGCGATCAGCACTATGTCGTACAAGATAATGAAATCGTTATCGTCGATGAATTTACTGGTCGTATGATGACAGGACGTCGCTGGTCTGATGGCTTGCATCAAGCTGTTGAGGCCAAAGAAGGTGTGAAGATTCAGAATGAGAATCAAACGCTGGCATCAATCACCTTCCAAAACTACTTCCGTATGTATAACCGTCTGTCCGGTATGACTGGTACAGCCGATACAGAAGCGTATGAATTCCAGGAAATCTACGGACTGGAAACAGTCGTGATTCCGCCAAACCGTCCATCCCAACGTAAAGATCGTCAGGATCAGGTTTACAAGTCAGCCCAAGAAAAATACGGCGCGATGCTGGTGGATATTCAAGATTGTTACGAGCGCGGTCAGCCGGTCTTGGTTGGTACGACATCGATTGAAAACTCTGAACTCTTGTCTGGAATTTTGGAAAAAGCCAAGTTGCCACATAATGTGTTGAACGCCAAGCAGCATGCGCGTGAGGCAGAAATTATTGCCCAGGCAGGTCGTCCAAAAGGTATCACTATCGCCACCAACATGGCCGGCCGTGGTACGGATATCGTCCTCGGCGGTAACGTCGCCAAGCAAGTACAGCTGATCGAAGCAGACGACAAACTGTCTGACGCGCAAAAGCAGCAAAAATCTCAGCAACTGCGTGATGAGTGGCAGTCTTTACACGAGCATGTTGTCAATGCTGGTGGTTTGCATATCGTCGGTACCGAACGTCACGAATCACGTCGCGTAGATAATCAATTGCGCGGCCGTTCTGGTCGTCAGGGCGATCCTGGATCTTCCCGTTTCTATTTGTCTCTGGATGATCCGCTCTTGCGCATTTTTGCAGGTGATCGCGTACGCGCCATCATGGACAGACTCAAAATGCCGGAAGGCGAACCGATTGAAGCTGGTATCGTCTCCCGTTCGATTGAATCTGCTCAGCGCAAAGTAGAAGCGCGTAACTTTGACGTGCGTAAGCAATTGCTTGAGTACGATGACGTCGCCAATGATCAGCGTAAAGTGATTTACCAGCAGCGTAATGATTTGCTGGAAGCACAAGACATGTCCGAACTGATTTCTTCTTTGCGTGCGGGTATGTTCGCCGACGTGGTGCGCACTTATGTGCCAGCAGAATCGGTGGAAGAGCAATGGGATATTCCGGCATTGCAAGCAACGCTGGCAAGCGAATGGGCGCTGGATTTGCCTTTAGACAAAATGCTGGAAAATGAGCAAAGTCTGAATGATGAAGACATTTTAGAGCGCGTACAAAAAGCAGCGGATGAAGCTTACGAGGCAAAAGTAGCCTTGGTCGGTAAAGATTCTTTCGCAGGATTTGAGCGTAGTGTGATGTTGCAGAGTATCGACAGTCATTGGCGCGAACATCTGGCAGCGCTCGATCATCTGCGCCAAGGTATTCATTTACGCGGTTATGCGCAGAAAAATCCTAAGCAAGAATACAAGCGCGAAGCGTTTGAATTATTTGGACAGATGCTGGATTTGATCAAAAATGAAGTCGTCAAAACGGTTTCAACAGTGCGTATCCAATCACGTGAAGAAATCGAAGCTGCTGAAGAAAAAATGACACAATCACAAGTTGAGAATGTTCATTTTCAACACGCAGATTTTGATGCAAATGCGACCCCAGAAGAAATGTTGGCACCGACCGCTTTGGCTGAAAACAATGATCAGGCCCAAATGGAATATGCTCTCAAGGTTGGTCGTAATGATCCTTGTCCTTGCGGTAGTGGCAAGAAATATAAGCAGTGTCACGGTAAGCTGGCTTAATTTGATTATTTAGGTTGATGATTTAGCTTGTTTGCACTGATGCAATAGAAGCATGTGGCACAAAATAAAAAAGGCGGAGATTTCCGCCTTTTTTATTGCCTGCTACTTTTTCAGAATTTTTAACTGAGTTCTTAGTAGATACGATTCTATACATTCAAAAATCAGTAAATTATATACTCCCTGTTAGTATAATTAATTGTCCATATATTTATTGGTCGTTAAGGTAATTTTATGAAAATGTTGGGGGAGTATATTTAAATTCAATCGTCGAAGATATTGTAAAAAGAAATATTTTTCTGTGTTGCAACGTAAATTTTAAAAATACGACCCCTGCGTACGCTTGTTTTAATGTTGTTTGTCAGAATTTGTATACACTCAAGCCTGTTGCATTCAATTGCTGTATTTAAAATAATCATTTGCCTATGCCACATAATATTTCCGTCATCACAACGATTGCCTCCGCCTTTGGATTGGCGTTGCTAATCGGCTTTATTGCTGTCCGTCTCAAACTGCCCGCATTAGTGGGTTATCTGATTGCCGGTATTTTGATAGGTCCTGCCACGCCCGGCTTTGTGGCCGACGTTAATCTGGCAGGGCAACTAGCAGAAATTGGTGTGATGTTGCTAATGTTTGGCGTTGGCTTGCATTTCTCGTTAGAAGATTTATTGTCGGTAAAGCGCATCGCTTTGCCCGGCGCGATCGTACAAATTGTTGTTGCTACTGCGATGGGGGCAGGCGTCGCGTATTGGTGGGGCTGGGACTTGGGGGCGGGGATCGTATTTGGCCTGGCATTGTCGGTTGCCAGCACGGTGGTGTTATTACGTGCGCTGGAAAGTCGTAATGAGCTGGATTCAGAAAATGGCCGAATTGCAGTCGGAAGGCTGGTGGTAGAAGATTTAGTGATGGTGTTAGTGCTGGTCTTATTGCCGCCGCTGGCTGGTTTGCTCGGTGCAGAAGGCGTTAATCATGCTGCCGTACCAGCGCCACATCACAGTCTGGGAGTGACGATCTTAATCACGCTGGCGCAGGTGGTGGCCTTTATTGCGTTTATGCTGATTGTGGGACGACGGCTCTTCCCTTGGATATTGGCTCAAGTGGAACGGACTGGTTCGCAAGAACTGTTCACGCTGTGCGTGGTAGTTGCCGCAATCGGAATTGCTTATGGGTCGGCGATGTTGTTTGGCGTGTCGTTCGCACTCGGCGCTTTTTTTGCCGGGATGGTGCTGCGCGAATCCGAACTGAGTCTGAGAGCTGCCCAAGAAACCTTACCCTTGCGTGACGCCTTTGCCGTGCTGTTTTTTGTCTCAGTCGGGATGCTGTTTGATCCACGCATTTTGCTCGCCCAGCCTTGGCAAGTATTAACAGTAGTGCTGATTATTATTTTTGGAAAATCAGTTGCCGCTTTCTTGTTAGTACTGGCATTCCGCTACCCGCTCAATACGGCACTGACGGTCTCTGCCAGTCTGGCGCAGATCGGGGAGTTTTCATTTATCCTTGCGGGCTTGGGAGTCTCGCTAGGATTGTTGTCAATGGAAGGGCAAAACCTGATCTTGGCTGGAGCGATTATTTCGATTGCGCTCAACTCCTTGGTATTTAAAGGCTTGGACTTATTTAAACACAGCAAGGCAATCAAACCATGAAGTAAATGGATACAAAACTCAGCAAATAATGTTGTAAATAATGACTGCGCCACAAGTCAACACTACAAGTCAATACACCTAATCAATGACGCATTTTTTTGCTCACTCCAACGCTCGCAGCCATGGATTTTATGGTTGGGTATTATCGTTGGCGTTACCGTTGGCCTTATTGCTGGCCTTACTGCTGATATTTATTTCGTTGCAGTTATTGATGTGCAGTTCAGCACAGGCTGAGGAAGTTTCAAAAGCAGTTGCGCGGCCTGATTGTAATCGCCCATTTACTCTTGCGCTGCATGATCACGGCTTGCTGTACTCGGCAAAAACAGGCGAGGGAATTGATAAAGAGATTGCGGACGAAATGAGCCGGCGTAGCGGTTGCAAAGTCATTGTCAGCGTGTTGCCACGTGCACGTATCTGGCAATTGATTGAGTCCGGTGCGTTAGATTTTAGTTTGTCCGGCATTAGTAACGCTGAGCGCGACCGCTTTGCCAGTTTTGCCTGGTATTTTTCGAACAAATATTATTTACTGGTGCGCAAAGAACTCAATATCCAGCAACTGAAAGATTTTGAAAATAATCCTGATCTGCAACTGGGGGTGATCCGTTCTTTTCGATACAGTCCTAACGCGAATCGTTTATTGGATAAGTTACACGCAGAGCAAAGAGTCCGGTATGCGTCGGATTTAGACCCTTTGTATCAGATACTGGAAGCCAACCGGATTCAGGCAATGATCATCGAGCCTTTTGATTATTCTCAGGTCGCAAATACAGCGATACGTGATCACACGATCGTGATTGATATGGACGATTCTTCAGTGCCGCATGGGTTGATTATGTCCAAGCGATCTTTGTCTGCCAAAGAACAAGAAAAATGGCGTGCCTTGATAAAAGGCATGCGCGAAGACGGCAAAGTCCTCACCATTTTTGAGAAATATTTTCAGCCAGAACTGGCTAAAGCGATGGTCAATTTTTAAATATAATGAACCGGATGAACCATCAAACCAGTTACTATCTAAATCATCAACTGAGTCGTCACTTTAGCCGCCAGTTAGTGGTTTTGCTCATTCTGAGCATGTCTTTAGGACTCAGCTATTTACTCTGGAAACACGAGAAAAATAATGCCTTGCTAGAGGTTCGCGCCACATTAGATTTTAATGTCCGCGACATTTCTAGCCGCATAGAGCAGCGTATGGCCTCGTCCGAGCAAGTGTTGCGTGGTGCGCAAGGTGTGTTTACGATTTCAGAATCAGTGCAACGTAAAGACTTTGCCAATTACATCAATATGCTGCAGCTCGGTGCTGATCATGCCGGGATGGAAGGTGTCGGTATTATTTTGTCGGTTGCCAGTGATAGCTTTGAGCAGCACATTGCCGTTATGCGGCAACAAACATCCGGCGAGTATCAAATTTATCCACTACCCAATCCGGCAATCACATTTGCTGCGCCCATCATTCAGTTAGAACCTGCAATAGGTCGCAACCGCAAGATGCTAGGCTTTGATACCTATTCAGACCCCGTGCAAAAAGTGGCGATGGAGCGCGCACGTGATTCTGGTGCGATTGCCGTCACAGCGATGCTTAAGTTGCCGGCAGCAGACAATGTGCCCGCACAGAATGGCTTCTATATTTATCTGCCGATTTACAAAGATGGCAGCCCGCACGACACGCAAGAGACACGGCGCGCTAATTTGTTGGGCTGGGTGTTTGCCCCTTTTCGTGTTGCCGAAGTCATGGCCAGTTTGTATGGCGAAAATCCGCGCGCGACTGATATTTGTATTTACGATGGGGTTGAGCCGACTGCCGCCAATTTGATGTATGACTCTGCCACTCTGCGTCGTGATGCCAGCGTAACTAAGCCAGCACGACTAGATCTGAACAAGGTGATTAAGCCACAACTGCTGCAAGCGACTGAGTATGTCAGCAACGGTGGTCGCTCCTGGACGATTGTGATGACCAGCTCATCGGGTGTTGATAAAGCGATTGGTAACGATAAATCGACCTTGATCGCAGCCAGCGGCATTTTGCTTAGTGCGTTGTTGTCCGTGTTGGCCTGGGTGTTGTTGTCCGGACGTGAACGGGCGTTGACACTAGCACGAGAAATGACCAAAGAACTGCGCGAAAGCGAAGCACGTTTCCGGTATCTGGCGCAGTACGATGAGCTATCTGGTTTGCCAAATCGTGCGATGTTCAAGGATCGTCTGAGGCATGCGATTGTGCAGGCAAAACGTGACAAAAGTTTACTAGCACTGATGTATCTGGATCTGGATAAATTTAAACCCATCAATGACAATCTCGGCCATCACGTCGGGGATATGTTATTGCGTGCGGTAGCAGAGAGAATGCAGCAATGTGTACGCGAGTCAGATACCGTTGCCAGAATGGGCGGTGACGAGTTTATGATTCTGTTACCTGTGATTGAGCTAGAGCAGGACGCCTTACTCGTCGCAGAAAAAATCCGTGCCGCTATCAGCGAGCCATTTGAAGTCTCGGGCGGCCACATCTTGCAAGTCTCTTGTAGCATCGGCATTGCACTGTATCCGCAACATGGCAATGATGAAATTGAGTTGTCGAAGAATGCCGACAATGCAATGTACCGTGCCAAGGAATTAGGGCGTGATCGGGTTAAAGTTTTTGACCCAGCTTGACACCTCTTTGCTAGCTGGTATTCCCCAAAGCGATTCGCAAACGTTGTACTAATTCCAGCAAGCGCGGTCTGACTTCGTTCAGCAAAAAATCGGGCGATAAGCTAAACGCCGGGCCGCCACAATTGATGGACACAGGCGCCATGCCGTTGCCGGGATAAAACGCTACCGCAATCGCGTTCACATCTTTTTGCCAGCTACCAAAGGAGGTGCAACAAGTGAGTTGGTCGTACTCGTCCAGCGATTGTTGTATGCCTTCTTGCACCGCAGACCATTGCACCTCGTCGGCCTGGCGTATCAATTCTAAAATCTCATGTCGCTCGTCGGCCTTGACTGCGGCCAGATATGCCCGCCCCATTGCGGTACTTGCGAGTGGAATCCGAGAGCCTATATCCAGACTCAAGGTCAGTGCAGTCTGGCTGCGGCAATTTTCTACATAAATCATGCTGAGTCGGTCGCGCATGCCCAGCGACACCATGCCTTGCGAAAAATCTGCCAGCTCCTGCATCAGCGGTCGCGCCAGTTGCCGCACGTCTAGCCGCGCCAGCATCGCGCTGCCCAGCGCCAGTGTGGCCGAACCCAAACGGTATTTGCCCATGCTTGCGACATAATCCAGATGCCCGGTTTTGGTCAGTGTGTAAGTCAGGCGCGACACCGTCGATTTAGGTAGCTTGCAGCGTTCTGCCAACTCCTGATTCCCTAACGCCTTATCCCCGGATCGAAAGCAGGCCAGTAGCTCCAGTCCACGTGCTAAAGCGGTGACAAAATGACGATCTTCTTTGGCTTGGGTGCTTGCCGCACTGGGGGATTTTTGGTCTGGCTTGATCAGATTTTGCATGCGTCTTGACAGGTGATGTGGGAGGAAATACAGTGAATTATATTTGCAGAACTTAATTCTGCATAGCGGAATTGTCGTTGTTGATAGATGCAAATAAGACAAAGTGATTAGAACGAATTGATCAGACAGAGTTGATGAGGCCAAGCGATCAGGCTACGCGATCAAACCAAATAACAGGATTCTTATGAATGAAAACAAACAAGCCGCTGGCGCACCCAGTACGCGCCCCGTGTTTAATTCCGGTGATCTGATTGTCGGCGTCATCGGCTGTGGAGTGATGGGGCGAGGCATTGCGCAAATCGCTGCGCTCGCTGGCACACAAGTCAAACTGGTGGATAGTCGCGCTGGTGCAGCTCAGGCCGCACGTCAAGAGTTGATCGTCACTTTTAGCAAGCTGGTAGAAAAAGGTCGTCTGACGCAAGCCGCTGCCGATGCAGCCGAGCAGTGTTTGCACGACTGCAATCAGTTGCCCGATCTTGCTGATGCGCACATGATAGTTGAAGCGATTGTGGAAGATTTGACGGCGAAGAAAACGCTCTTCCACCAACTTGAATCCATCATCAGCCCGACTGCCATTCTGGCAACCAACACATCCTCCTTATCGGTAACGGCCATCGCTGCGGGTTTGCAGTTTCCGCAACGGGTTGCTGGTTTCCATTTCTTTAATCCGGTACCGCTGATGAAGATCGTCGAAGCCATTGGTGGCTTTTTGACCGATCCAACTATCGTCGACTATCTGATCGCTCTCGGCACACATTGGGGACATGCCACAGTACGCGCCAAAGATACGCCTGGCTTTATCGTCAATCATGCAGGTCGTGGTTATGGCACGGAAGGTCTGCGGATTTTGGCGGAAAATACGACGGATATTCCGACGCTGGATCAAATTTTGCGGGACTGTGCGGGCTTCAAATTAGGCCCGTGTGAACTGATGGATTTGACCGGGCTGGACGTATCACATCCGGTGATGGAATCAATTTATCAGCAATATTATGAAGAGCCACGATTCCGGCCGCAAGGCTTGACGCGTCAGATGTTGACTGCTGGTGTGATCGGTAAAAAAGTCGGGCAGGGCTTCTATCAATACGATAATGCCGGTAAAAAAATCAGTGTTGATAGCGCAAAGCAATCAAGCCTTTTGCCATCATCGATCTGGATTAGTCCGGCAGATAAAGCGACCAGCGCAGAAGTACGCACGCTGATCACCCAACTGGCGATACAAGTGGGCGTAGCGATAGAAAATGAAGATAGCCCCAGCGCCACTGCCTTATGCATCGTCACACCGCTGGGCGAAGATGCTAGTACTTGTTGTGCTAGTCAAGCGCTGGACGCCAGTCGCACCGTGGCAATAGAAAGTTTGTTCGACTTAAGCAAGCGCCGCGTCGTCATGACAACGCCAGCGACCACAGCTGCTTACCGCGCCATGGCATGTGGTTTACTCAGCGCAGATGGCGCTGCTGTCAGCGTGATCCACGACAGCGCTGGCCTGGTCGCGCAACGCGTGGTAGTACACATCATCAACATCGCCAGCGATATTGCGCAACAGGCCATCGCCAGCCCGGCAGATATTGATCGTGCCGTCAAATTAGGTTTGGGTTATCCACACGGTCCGCTGGCTTGGGGTGATGTAGTCGGTGTCAAGACCGTGTTGACGATACTCGACAATTTGCTCAAACAGACGGGCGACCCGCGTTACCGCGCCAGCCCTTGGCTGAAACGCCGGGCGCTATTGGGACTATCTTTGCATCATGAGGAAGCTTGAGTTTGTTAGCGTTTAGCGCAATCCAAGTGGGTATCAATTACGAATGCAATATTGACTGGATGACAGGTGCGGAGCCTGATACATCAACGTTAAATACATATACTCCCATCAATATTTTATAAATATAGCCAATTGTCTAGGCTTTATATGGACGATTAAAATATACCCAGTTAGAGTATATAAATAACATTAAGAGCGAGACAACGATGAATCTCCATTTCACCCCAGAAGAACAGGCATTCCGGCATGAGGTAAAACAGTTTATTGCTGCTTCCTTACCGGCTGATATTCAACACAAAGTCAACAACGGCCTCATCTTGGAGCGCGACGATTATGTGCGCTGGCAGCAGGCTTTGCATGCACATGGCTGGGGTGGATCATCCTGGGCAAAAGAGTTTGGTGGTACTGGCTGGTCGGCGGTGCAAAAGTATATTTTTGAAGAAGAATGTGCCGCCGCCTGTGCGCCACGTATCGTGCCCTTTGGTGTGAAAATGGTCGCGCCGGTGATCATGGCGTTTGGTTCGTCCGCACAACAACAGCGGTTTTTGCCCGGCATTTTATCGGGAGAAGAATGGTGGTGCCAAGGTTACTCAGAGCCCGGCTCCGGTTCTGATCTAGCCTCGGTCAAAACCTCCGCACGACGCGAGGGCGATCACTACCTGGTCAACGGTCAAAAGACCTGGACTACCCAAGCCCAATATGCCGACTGGATATTTTGCTTGGTGCGCACTGATCACGAAGTAAAACCACAACGCGGAATTTCATTTTTGCTGATCGATATGAAGTCCCCCGGCATTACGGTACGTCCTATCATCACGATGGATGGCGCGCATGAGGTCAATGAAGTCTGGTTCGACAATGTGAAGGTGCCGGTAGAGAATCTAGTCGGGGAAGAAAATGCTGGCTGGACTTATGCCAAATTTTTGCTTGGGCACGAGCGTACCAACATCGCTGGTATCGGCATCGCTAAGCGCGAGTTGGCACGGCTTAAACGTATCGCCAGTCAAGAGAAAAAAAACGGAAAACCATTGATTCAGGACCCGTATTTTTCTCTCCGCATCGCGCAAATCCAAATCGATTTAGGCGCACTGGAAATCACCAACCTGCGCGTATTGTCGGCAGAAGAACAACGCCGCACACCGGGACCGGAAGCTTCTATTCTAAAAATTAAAGGGACAGAAATCCAGCAAGCGATTATAGAGCTGATGACCCAGGCGGTAGGTACTTATGCCTTGCCATTACGCCGCGAGGCAATGGCAGCAGGTTATGACGGCGAACACGCCGGACCAGCTTATGCCAGCTCACTCGCCGCTAATTATCTGAATATGCGCAAGTTATCGATCTACGGTGGCTCTAACGAGATTCAGAAAAATATTATTGCGCAGATGATCTTGGGTTTGTAAGACATTGATCTGCCCAAAAGAATTTGACCGCTCAGGTTTTAGCAAGTTTGGTTAATCGCAATTGATAAAAAGAATTTTTTGTCGGCGATGGACGCTTCAGCTGAACTCGGCGCTGTAACAAAAAGCAAAATCATCAGGAGTAAAAAATGGATTTCACTTTTACCGAAGAACAAACCATGTTGCAAGACGCAACGCGTCGTTTTATCGCAAACGAAGCCAGCTTTGATATTCGTCGCAAGACTTTAGAAAAGCAGAGTCATAGCTTCAATTCCGCGATCTGGCAAGGCTTTGCCGAACTCGGTTTGTTAGCCTTGCATATGCCAGAAGCGGAGGGTGGACTGGATGGCACGGCAACAGACACTTTGCTCGTCATGTCCGCAATCGGCGAGGGATTAGTGCTGGAGCCCTATCTCGCCAGCGCCGTCTTGGCTAGCAAAGCCATCGCCACTATGGGCAATGCCCAGCAGCGTGACGACCACCTGCCGCAACTCGCCAGCGGCGCGATCACAGCCGTGCTGGCACATGATGAGGTCAGCACACGTTTCGATCGCCTCAACGTCCAGACCAAGGCCACGCCAGTTGATGGCGGCTATCTATTGAGCGGTCATAAAAGCGTTGTGCCTCACGGCGGGGCTGCTGATATTTTATTGGTCACAGCACGTTTGCCCGATGACAAATTAGCCGTCTTTATCCTCCCCAAGGTCGCAACCGGTTTGCGCGTGTTGTCGTATGCCACCGTGGATGGCGTCGCTGCCGCCGAGCTAGAATTTGATCAAGTTAGCGTTAAAGCCTCGGCGATATTAGCTGCGGCCAACGATACAGAAGTCGCTATCGGCAACCTGCTCGATATTGGCCTCGCGGCGGTTTGTGCAGAAGCCATCGGCGTCCTGGACAAGCTGCTCGCAGCCACCATCGACTATGCCAAAAATCGCAAGCAATTCGGCGTCGTCATCGGTAAATTCCAAGCGCTGCAACATAAAATGGCCGACATGGTGCTACACATAGAACAAGCCCGTTCGATGGCATATCTGGCCGCAGTCAGTTGCGAAGACCCGGATTTAAAAAGCCGCAGCATAGCGCTGTCCTCAGCCAAAGTCGTGATCGGACAAGCCTGCCGTTTTGTCGGCCAGCAAGCGGTGCAACTACACGGTGGTATGGGAGTGACAGATGAACTCAATGTCAGTCATTACTTCAAGCGGCTGATGGCGATTGAGTTGCAGTTTGGGAGTACTGATCATCATTTGGAAATGGTGGCTGGGAGTTTGACGGAGAGTTCGACCTAAGCAATGGCAGCGATGAACAGTTGCTATTCTGCGGCAGGAAAATCTACAATCTCAAGAGGTGGGACTGACAAGAGATTTGATATTGACATCCTCCGCAATGTATTCTGCGCTCAGCTCATACTTAACACATGGTACGTGCAGCGTCTGCCTCAGTAACTGTAGATAGACTGATGCTAAAAATCAGGTGTTTCTCAAATATCTCACCTTCAATCCGCACTTTATGAAGCAAATTTTTCTGGCTATTATTTTTCTTACCGTCTGCCTTTCATCCTATGCTTTCAATGTAAGTGTGATTGAGAGGCAAGCGATTCTGGATGCGGCTCGACCAGTTGCCTCTACCAAGGCGGGTCAGTCAGTACGACTCCAAGTAAATAAATTGAATGTTGATCAAGCTTGGGCAGTTTTGGTCGGCAATATCGTTTCCGCCAACGGCAAAGGCATCGACTGGGATTTGACGGGCGGTGAATGCAACCCCAGTTTGGACAAAATGTTATGGGTTGTTCTGCACAAAACGCACCAGCAATGGAAGGTGAAGCATATTGAGATCTGCGCAGATGAACCGCCTTATTGGACCATAGAGCAATACGGTGGCTTAGTCTGGCCGTGCGGCGTTTATGCTGGGCTGGAGGATGGTAGTGGGGAGACATTGGATGTTCAATGCCGGAAACAACACAAGCTCAATCCTCATATAGACAAGTAATTCAGTTGATTTTTAACCGCACATTTGCTTCTAAACGCTTCTTTATTTACCGCTTCTATCCCAACAAAATACCCTACAATAACGGCTCGATCTCATTGCTAGGAAACCTCATGGCCGTTAATTCTCCCATCCCTGTCGCCGCTGATTTAAAACCTGTTGCGGGTATCCAGCTTGGCTATGCCGAGGCAGGTATTAAAAAACCGAATCGTAAAGACATTGTGGTGATGGCACTGGCACCTTCTGCCACCGTCTCTGGTGTGTTTACGACAAATCGTTTTTGTGCTGCTCCGGTCCAGGTATGTAAGGCGCATCTGGAAGGTCTGCACATCACGGCCGGTCCCATCCGTGCGTTGGTGGTAAATACGGGTAATGCCAATGCCGGGACGGGTGATGCTGGTCTGGCTGCGGCTAATGCCACTTGTGCCGCGCTGGCGGAGTTGATGCAGTGCGAGGCATCGCAGATTTTGCCTTTTTCAACGGGGGTGATTCTGGAGCCGTTGCCGGTAGATAAATTAATTGCCGGCTTGCCGCAAGCACTTGCTAATCTGAAAGAAGACAACTGGTTTCTGGCCGCAGAAGCGATCATGACGACCGACACTCAGCCAAAAGCTGCGTCCGCTACGGTGGTAATTAATGGTCAAACTGTGACCATGACGGGCATCAGTAAAGGTGCTGGCATGATCAAGCCGAATATGGCGACAATGCTGGGTTACCTGGCGCTGGATGCGAAGGTCGCGCAACCTGTGCTGGATCACATGGTTAAACAGGCTGCGGACAAATCATTTAATTGCATCACGATTGATGGCGACACCTCGACCAATGATTCTTTTATGCTGATCGCTACTGGTGCTGCCGACGTAGAAGTCACAGAGATCGATTCTCCAGAATATAAATTGTTGGCGGATGCGGTGATCGCCTTGTCGCAAAAACTGGCGCACATGATTATTCGGGACGGTGAGGGTGCAACTAAGTTTATGACGATCGCGGTAGAGGAAGGTCGTGATGTAGAAGAGTGCCGCAAGATTGCCTATTCGATCGCGCATTCTCCTTTGGTCAAAACAGCATTCTTCTCATCGGACCCCAACCTTGGCCGTATTCTGGCTGCGATTGGTTATGCTGGCGTACTGGATTTAGATGTCAGCAAACTCAACTTGTATCTGGATGATGTCTGGGTCGCCAAAAACGGCGGGCGTAATCCTGATTATCGTGAGGAAGACGGTAAGCGCGTGATGCAGCAAAGCGAGATCACGATTCGCGTCAAACTGGCGCGCGGTGCGGCAGAGGCTACCGTCTGGACTTGCGATTTGTCGCACGATTATGTATCGATTAATGCTGACTATCGTTCTTAAACCGAGTTTTTAATCTGTGCTCTTAATCTTTTCTTAGGCTTGGTTCTGAAGCTTGGCGCTGAGCTGGACCAAAGTTCTCAATAAGTTAGGACTTACGCAAAAATGCCCCAGCTGCGTTGCAGCGACTAGCCTTATTAGTACTGTATTCGTCGCTACGCCTTGCTGGGACAATGTTGCGTAAGTCCTATAAATTTCTCCCTAAAACTCGCCGGACTGTATGACTCAATTAGATCAATTTTTAATCCGTGCCGAGCAGGTATTAAACCGTTTAGAAACACTATTGCCACCTGTAATGCCTGTGCCGGATTTTTCCTTGGCGACGGCATTTCGCTGGCGTAAGCGTGGCAGCGGCAGTAGCGGAGCCTATTTGCAAGCGGTGCGTCATGCGTCTCATATTGCCTTAAGTGATCTGCATAACATCGCTAACCAGAAGCAGCAGATAGAGCAAAATACTTTGCAATTTGTGAATGGCAAACCTGCCAATAATGTATTGCTGACCGGCGCGCGTGGCACGGGTAAGTCGTCTTTAATCAAAGCTTGCCTGAACCAATTTGCCGATCAGGGTTTGCGTTTGATTGAAGTGGATAAATCGGATCTGGCTGATTTGCCGGATATTGTCGATCTGGTGGCGGAACGCCCGGAGCGCTTTATCATTTTTTGCGATGACCTTTCGTTTGAAGATGGTGAAGCAGGTTACAAGGCATTGAAGGTTGCACTCGATGGCAGCATCGCGACACAGTCTGATAATGTGCTGATCTATGCGACCTCAAATCGGCGCCATTTGTTGCCGGAGAAGATGTCGGATAACGCTAGTTATACTCATACTGATGATGGTGATCTGCATCCCGGTGAGACGGTGGAGGAGAAAATCTCTTTGTCCGAGCGCTTTGGCCTGTGGGTGTCGTTTTATCCGTTTAAGCAAGATGATTACCTCAACATCGTGGCGCATTGGCTTGGCAGCATGGGTTGTAACGCCGAGCAAATTACCGCAGCACGCGGTGATGCTTTGCGCTGGGCTTTGCAACGGGGATCGCGCTCGGGCCGTGTCGCCTGGCAATTTGCCCGTGATTACGCAGGCAAGTTAGCGTAATTCTTTTGGTATGTATTTATATACTGGGGTAGAGTACAAGTTTTTTTATTGCCCATTGTCCAAACAATACTTGGGCGAATTCAGCTACGAAGAGCAACGGGAGGTAAGTTTTAGTGGGAGTATATCCAAATTATAAAAAACCTCAAACGGCGTTCGATAGCCTAGGCATTTCCTAGGGCGATGATTGAGTTGATTGACTGCCCGTTGTAACTGGGCTTGAGTGATTTCCTTGAAGTTGGTGTTCTTTGGAAAGTAGTATCGTAATAAGCCGTTCGTGTTCTCGTT
>NZ_JBEONP010000012.1:0-113329 GCF_040544435.1 Undibacterium sp. GrIS 1.2 | reverse complement strand
CTGTCGGTGTAACGGGATGTCTTCATGTAAAACCTCTAAAAATCATATTTAGAAAATTCTACTTATAAGTCCGATTATTTGCTGGGGGGATTACCGAATATACAGAGTCGCTTACAAAAATACAGCGACGAACCCGTCGCTCCGTATGTTTTTTTGCTTAGCCGAGTGGAATCATCAATCAAATATGAATCCTTGGTTAAAATATACTCACTATGAGTATATTTAAATCGTCCAGACAATCATTGGGCAATAAGCCATATTGGGAGGTGCTGATGGGGGAGTATGTTAAATTTGATAGCTTATAGAAGTGCATGTAGCTATCAAAGAATATTTTCTGATTTTGATTTCAGGAGTTTACTAGGCAAGCCAAAGTTGGCAAAAGTGATTACTCCGTTGTATTCAATTAAGCTGCATTAACCTGCCACTACGCCTCGACCCGGCATGTTTTTGACTGTTGATTGTCCGTTTGGACCGTACATTGATCCTGCAGGATTGTTTTGCTGGAGTATGTTCAGTGCACTTTGGTTACGAGTGAACTGGCGGTTAATCAAAATACCATTTGTGCGGTTATTTTCTTGCGCTTGTTCAGAAATCGCTAAAAGCGTTTTCCAATAATTAGATGTTTCTACTTCTGTTGGTACTTGCTCCAGCAATGCTTGCATGCCAGACATATCGGATAGAAATCCCAGATCTTTTAAGCTTGATGCTCTTAATTTTTCTAATTCAGATACTTTTACAAGTAGCGCACTTTTATCTTTGGTGATTTCTGTCAGGTCATTCACACGTGCTTCAACTAGCGCAGCTTGTTCCAATTTCAACAACTCAGATAATGATGTCATTTCTACGACTTCATCTTTAAGGCATTGATTTAATTGGAGTAGTTTTGCGCTGGAGAGGTTCATGATGATTGTTTTCTAGAGTTTAATAAATCTTTAACAGTCTCAAGCAAGCCATCAGCTACTTTTTCTGAATTGACCTGGAAGCGTCCTTCAGAAATGGCGAGCTTAATTTCTTCCACTTTTTTTGTTGCAAACACACCGCTGCTAGCCTGAGTGTTTTGTAAAGCCTGCAATTGCGTCGACAGGGGCGAGATCTGCACCGTGTGCGAAGGCGTTGTTGCTACCTCTGCTTTATCGGGCGAACGATCAGTACGAACCTGAGTGCCAGTTGGTACTGCCGGCGTACTTTGTAGTGCGTCATTAATTTTCACAGCGTTACCCTCTTTATTCGGATTTATATACATCTACGTTATGTATATCGGCTGTGTTATTTTAAACTTTAACCTTGAGCAAGGAAATATCGTTCCGCAAGGTAATCCCGGTTCAATATGTGACCTCAATAACTCCGCCAGCTCTGGCTATTCCGCTAACTACCTGACCTGACATTGTCTTCGCTTTTGCTACTTGTCCTTCGCTTGCATTGTTTAATGCCTGTCCGTCAGTCGCTACCTGAAATCCTTTACCCGTGCTGGTTACACGCACAGATTGTCCTTGTTGCACTACTGGGGGACTTTTTAGTATGTCTCCTCTTAATGTAGTACCAGACGTGACGGATGTCGTTATTGACCTGCCTATTGCTTGTTCTGGATTTGTCACAACACCATTTGGGAGGCTTGATAGTTCTCCTTTGGTTTTGATTAGATCCGAGGCTGTCAGAACATGTCCTATCGCCAAAGATCCCGCAGTGACATAGTAATCACCAGTAATTTGCACATTTGCTGTCAGATACACAATCCAAGGAGTTGGTTCTGCGCAGCGTACGCCTACCGTAATCTTGCCCCAGGGTTTACTTCCCTGAGGTAAAAATGGCAATAAATTAGGGCATGCAGCTAAGTTTAAGCGACTATCCAGTGGCCCAACGCTAATACGCACATCGCCAGATTGGCCTGCGGACTGTGTTTTTAAAAAGTTTTCTGCTGCCTCCCGCACCGCCAAGGGATTTTGCTGAGCGTTGTTTGGCTCGGCAACGACTTGCGTGCTCAAGATTATGCTTAAGATGGCCAGCATTGATCTTGATATTAATCGCTTTTTCATTGGATTCTCGGTGGAAGCATTGAATCAAATTGTAGTTTTTATCTTGGAAAGTAAATCGAGGAATAGACGGTATTTTGGTCTTCTTTTTAGATGATTGGACTTGTCTTTGCGGGGATAACATGCAAAGCATCAAAAACCGTTTAAACAGCCGCTGATATTGCTTTTACTTAAATTATCGCGTTGTTATCAAGCTAAAACCGCACTAAAGCAGATCGTAATTGGAGGGAATATGGCTAACAGAATCGATGATTATTTTCGTTTTCAAGAAACTGCGCTATCTGTCAGAGGGCAGCGTCAGCAATTGATTTCATCCAATATCGCTAACGCCGACACGCCCAATTATAAAGCGCGCGATATCGATTTTTCGTCCGCGATGAATAATGCTTTAAATAATGCGACGACTGCAACATCGACTGGCGCTGCCGTCAATCAAAATGGCAATTTAGCAAACAATGCAATGCGTCAAACGGGAAATCAATCTCCAACAGAATTGGCGAAAACCTCACCAAATCACCTTGATGGACAAAATAATGCAGGCGGTAGCCAGTTACTTTATCGTAATCCAGCGCAGAGCAACATAGATGGTAATACGGTAGATATGGATGTGGAACGTAATCAATTTGCAGATAATTCTTTGCGTTATGAGGCCAGCCTTACTATGATTAATATGCAGATTCGCGGTATGTTAGCCGCTATCCAGGGGTAATTATTATGTCCTTGTTCAATATTTTTAATGTCGCAGGCTCTGCCATGAGCGCCCAGGCACAGCGCTTGAATGTGGTGTCTAGTAATTTAGCCAACGCCGATAGCGTAACCAGCTCAAACGGTCAGCCCTATAAAGCCAAGCAGGTAGTTTTTAGCGCCGTACCATCTGGCGATGCCACTGCCACATCCGTCAAGGTAAAAGAGGTCGTTGAGGACGGTAATCCGCCTAAATTGATGTATGACCCAAAGCATCCTCTGGCAGACGAAAAAGGTTATGTGGCGATGCCAAACGTGAATGTCGTCGAAGAGATGGTGAATATGATTTCTGCCTCTCGCTCTTACCAAACCAACGTTGATACGATGAATGCCGCTAAGACCTTGTTGCTTAAAACTCTGACTTTAGGTCAGTAACGAGTTAGCCAATTAAATAAAGTACTTCGAATAAAACACTTTTGTAACGCCCCTTTTTTTGTACCGCCCCAATACTGGATGAAGGATATCAAATGACCACAATAACTAATACCGTTGATCCAGCTTTGTTGGCGACGCAGAACGGCACCGCGGCGACAAAATCGACTGTGGCGGATACGCAAAATCAATTTTTAACTTTGCTAGTAACGCAAATGAAAAATCAAGATCCATTAAACCCGATGGATAACGCTCAGGTTACTAGCCAGCTTGCACAGTTATCAACTGTGACTGGTATCAATCAGCTTAATGCTGCAGTCGCAACTTTAAGCAGCAATATGATTGCAGGGCAAAATTTGCAAGCCGCCAACATGATTGGTCATGGGGTTATCGCGCCTGGTAGTGCAATTAGTTTGTCTAGCGGTAAATCGATTTATGGTATCGACCTAGCCCAAGGTGCGGACAAAGTCGATGTGGCGATTAAAGATGCTTCTGGTGCTACGGTTAAAACGATCAGCCTTGGATCAACAGAAGCAGGTCTTAGCCAATTGACTTGGGATGGTTCGACGGATAAGGGCAGTGCTGCACCTGACGGCCAATATACATTTGCCGTCACAGCCACTACCGCGGGCAAAGCAGTAGATGCGACAGCATTAAGTTTTGGGCTAGTTTCTAGCGTGACATCAAGCGCGCAAGGGGTCAAATTGAGTGTTGCCAATATTGGCGATATCAGTATGTCCGATGTGAAGAAAATCTATTAGTGTGGATCTCAGTTCAGCATCAGTTTTAACCTAAATTAGCGCAATCATTAGCTAACTTATTAGTTCAATTCTATTCCAGTAAAAAAGGGGAAACATCATGGGTTTTCAACAAGGCTTAAGCGGCTTGAATGCTGCATCAAAATCGTTAGATGTCATCGGTAACAATATTTCTAACGCCAGTACCGTTGGCTTCAAACAGGCAGAGGTGCAGTTTGCTGACGTATATGCCAATTCTCTGAACGGTGCCGGTGGTGCGCAAGTGGGTATCGGTACGAAAGTGGCTGCGATCGCCCAGCAATTTACGCAGGGTAATGTCAGCACAACTAATAATCCCTTAGATATCGCCATTAACGGCAATGGGTTTTTCCGGTTGAATACGAATGGAGCGGTGAGTTATTCCCGTAACGGCCAATTTCAGTTGGATAAAAACGGTTTTATCGTTAATGCGCAAGGCGCGCAATTGACAGGCTATGTTGCTAACGCCAATGGTACTTTGTCGACGGGATCTCCTGCTGCGATCAATATTAATACAGCAGATATTCCGCCTTCGCAAACTACTGCTGTTAATGCACTGGTTAATCTGGATTCACGTAAAACAAATCCAGGTGGTGCTACACCGATTGTATTTTCTCCTACCGATCCAACTTCATACAACAACGCGACCTCAGTTGCTGTTTTTGATAGCTTAGGTAATTCGCACGTATTGCAAACTTTCTTTGCGAAAGATCCGGCAGCTTTAACTTGGAATGTGTATGCCACCAGTGACGGTATACCTGTTGGCTACACACCGCCAGCAGCGCCGGTTGCCCTGGGCCAATTGACATTTGATAATTTGGGCAAGCTAGTTTCGGCAACTCCAGCATTTTCTGTCAACGACCCTAAGGCATTAAAAGTTGCTATTCCAGTCACGTCGGGTGCTGTAACGCCAATCTCTACACCTTTGGATGTGAAGCTAGACATGACTGGCTCAACGCAGTTTGGTTCTGATTTTAGTGTCAGTACATTAAAACAGGATGGATATGCGTCAGGCAAATTATCGAGTTTTACTACTGCTAAAGACGGCACTATCGTCGGTAGTTATACCAACGGTAAAACCTCCGTCCTTGGTCAGGTTGTTTTAGCTAATTTCACCAATCCAAATGGTTTGCAATCAATTGGCGATAATCAGTGGAACGAGACCTCAACATCTGGTCCCGCTTTGGTGGGAACACCTGGCTCTAGTGGTCAAGGGACGTTAACCTCATCGGCTGTCGAGGACTCAAATACTGACCTTACGGCGGAGCTCGTCAACATGATCACGGCTCAGCGGGTTTATCAAGCGAATGCACAGACCATTAAAACGGAAGACCAGATTCAGCAAACATTGGTGAATTTACGATAAACCATAACCTCCCGTGGCTCGCATAAGCTAAGGCGCTGCTGAATATTATGGCTATATACAGGCGTGCGAGTCTGACTGAAATTGAATGAAATGATCAGCAATATGCTGTCCCGTTAGTACGTATTGATTATTTTATACTCTAGGTAGGTATATATTAGCTGTCCATGTATTTCCTTGTTAAGGAGCTTATTTTAAGGAAAATAATGGGGAGTATATTGAATTAGCCAATGTCAGCCTACCAAAGTAAGAAAAAAAGCAGAGTAAAGATAAGGTGAAAATACGGTATTTATCTTGTTGTTTAGTACGATTTTTGTATTGATGTTAATGGTCGCAAAGCCGCAGAAAGTTAAACCATTCGGCGGGCAGCTGGCTGATATTTAGTAAAAATTCGGCCAATCTTTAGTTTTTATTTGGTAAGCAGTTTGGTCATTAGTTCGGCGGAGATTCTTGATGTATTGCTTATTAAAGAGAGGTGTGTAATGGATCGTTTTATTTATACCGCAATGACGGGAGCGAAACACATCCTTGAGCAACAGGCGACAAATTCCAACAATCTCGCCAATGCCACGACAACGGGATTTCGCGCGCAGATCGATTCTTTTCGTGCGGTACCTGTCATTGGCCCCGGATTGCCAACACGCGCCTTTGTTGTGGATGCTACCGTTGGTGCCGATTTTTCTACCGGATCATTGCAGATGACGGGACGTGAGTTAGATGTCGCAGTGCAGGGTAAAGGATGGTTAGTCGTCCAGCGCGAGGATGGTAGCGAAGCCTTAACCCGTAATGGCAGTTTAAAACTCAATGAAAACGGCGTGCTGCAAACCTTGGCTGGTCTTAATGTCGTTGGTGAGACAGGTCCGATTACCGTTCCTCCCGATGTCACTATTTCTATCGCTAAAGACGGCACTATCTCGACTGTCCCTAATGGCCCCAAAACGAGTGCGGTAGAAACTATTGGTCGTCTCAAGCTTGCCAATCCGCCAGAAGATAATCTGGTTCGCGGTGATGATGGTTTATTCAAAACAAAAGACGGCAGTGCGATTGATGCTGACGTCGCGGTGACTGTTGCCGGCGGTACCTTGGAAGGCAGCAATGTCAGCGTTGTCGAGTCTATGGTCACAATGATTAATTTGGCCAGACAATTTGAAATGAATATGAAATTACTCCAGAACGCTGAGAGTAACGCTACTAAAGCTAGTCAGATTATGGCTTTGAGTTGACTCAATTAGCCTCAAAATAACTAAAGAATAGGACTTACGCAAAACCGCCCCTGCTGCGTTGTAGCTCCTCGCTGTACTAAAAGTACTATCTTCGTCGCTACGCCTCGCCGGGACAATTTTGCGTAAGTCCTTAAGAACTGATTTGTTGCCTTCGTGCTCAGGAGAAATAAAATGATACGCTCACTATGGATTGCCAAAACCGGGCTAGATGCGCAGCAGACGCAAATGGATGTGATCTCCAATAATCTGGCAAACGTCAGTACCACTGGTTTTAAACGCTCACGTGCGATATTTGAAGATTTGCTGTATCAAACACTGCGTCAGCCGGGTGCGCAGAGTTCTCAGCAAACTCAATTGCCTTCGGGTTTGCAATTAGGAACGGGTGTTCGTCCGGTTGCGACGGAGCGTATTTTTACTCAGGGTAATTTGCAGCAGACCAGTAATAGCAAAGATTTAGCGATTCAGGGTGAAGGCTTCTTCCAGGTATTACTACCAGATGGCACTACTGGCTATACACGGGATGGTTCGTTTCAGGTAGACAGTCAAGGACAGATGGTGACTTCTAGCGGATTTGTAATCCAGCCAGCCATCACTATTCCAGCGAATGCACAATCCATTACCGTCGGACGTGACGGCACAGTGTCAGTGACGCAGCCAGGCTCTGCAGCGCCGGTTCAGGTCGGGTCAGTGCAATTGGCGACATTTATTAATCCGGCCGGTTTATTAGGTAATGGTGAAAATCTTTATACAGAAACTGCAGCGTCAGGTAGCCCTGGTACTAATACACCTGGTACCAATGGCGCTGGTTTATTGACGCAGGGATTTATAGAAACATCTAACGTCAATGTGGCCGAAGAGCTGGTGAATATGATCCAGACTCAACGCGCTTACGAGATCAATAGTAAAGCGATCACGACATCAGATCAGATGTTGCAAAAGTTAACGCAATTGTGAGTTTTTCATGATATTCAAGTCCTTCTTATTTGGTTTGTTCGCATGGTTTTTGGCTGGGTGTGCAGTTGTGCCGCCGCCAATTATTCATCAGCCGATGACGATGGCGCCACAATCAGCCAAGCCGCAAAGAGAGCTTAATGGAGCAATCTATCAATCGGCCTCTTACAGACCTTTATTTGAAGACCAAAAAGCGCGTTTGCTGGGCGATATACTGACGATCTCCATCAGCGAAAAAACCAGTGCTGGTAAGACTGGTGCAAGTTCTGCCAATAAGAGCGGCAGTACATCATTCAATGTGCCGTCATTCCTCGGCTTGTCTTCTGCTTTGACCAGCAATGCGGGTTTATCTAGTACTTCCTCAAGCAAATTTGCTGAAGCTGGGGCGCAAACCGCGAGCAATAATTTTACGGGCACGATTGCAGTCACCGTAATTGATGTTTTGCCTAACGGGAATTTATTGGTTAGCGGCGAGAAGCAAATTGCCTTTGATCAAGGGGCTGAATATGTGCGTTTTTCAGGTGTTGTCACGCCAGCTAGTATCTCTGCCGCCAATGTGGTTCCGTCAGGGCAGGTTGCTGATGCTCGTTTTGAATATCGATCGACCGCCAGAATTGATCGTGCGGAGGTCAATTCCTTGCTGACCCGGTTTTTCTTAAGCTTTATTCCACTTTGATGGTGGCAATGCAAGTGCAGCACAGTGTAGTTGAGTGGAATAGAGTGGAGGCTTGAAATGATGAAATCAAATTGGATCAGACGCAGCATGGTCTGTATTTGCCTGTTGGGATCAACAGTGGCGATGCAATCCCATGCCGAGCGCCTGAAGGACATCGCTGGCATTCAAGGTGTGCGTCAGAATCAACTGCTGGGCTATGGATTGGTAGTCGGTTTGGATGGCAGTGGCGATCAGACAACGCAAACGCCGTTCACGGTGCAAAGTGTGATCAGCATGTTGCAGCAACTGGGCGTGAGTATTCCTGTCGGCACCAGTTTACAATTAAAAAATGTGGCAGCTGTGATGGTAACGGCATCGCTTCCTCCTTTTTCTCAGCCCGGACAAACACTTGACATCACCGTGTCTTCTATGGGTAATGCCAAGAGTTTACGTGGCGGTACCTTATTGATGACGCCACTCAAAGGCGCTGACAACCAAATTTATGCGATGGCACAAGGTAACGTGTTGGTCGGTGGTGTCGGTGCCGCTGCTGGTGGTAGCAAAGTGCAGGTTAATCATCTTAGCGTCGGACGTATTTCTTCCGGCGCAACTGTTGAAAAAGCTGTCGCATCCTTATTGGGACAAGATGGCGTAGTGCATCTGGAGCTCAATACCAGTGACTTCTCTACCGCGAGCAAGGTAGTTGATGCAATCAATAAAAAGTTCGGTGCCGGTACAGCGGCAGCGATGGATGGTCGGGTAATCCAGGTCAGAACACCACTTGGCAGCGATCAGCGCGTAGCGTTTTTAGGCAATCTTGAGAGTATAGAAGTCACTCCTGCCCAAATAGCAGCAAAAGTTATCCTGAATGCGAGAACAGGATCAATTGTGATGAATCAAGCGGTGACTTTAGACGCTTGCGCAATTGCGCATGGCAATCTCTCTGTAGTGATTAATACCGACACCTCAGTCAGTCAACCAAATGCGCTGTCCGCTGGACAAACTGCGGTTACACAAAAATCTGATATCAGTATTACCAAAGACGCAGGTCAGGTCGTCATGTTGAAGGCCGGCACCACTTTGAGTGATGTCGTCAAAGCACTTAACGCCATAGGCGCAACACCACAAGACTTGCTTGCTATATTGCAGGCAATGAAGGCTTCTGGTGCTATGCGTGCCGATCTTGAAATCATTTAAGGTGTTGCCATGATAGGACGCGCAGACATATCAGACAAACTGGCCTTTGATACCAAAGGCTTAGATGACTTAAAACAGTCAGCTAAAAATAATTCTCCAGATGCGCTGAAGGCGGCGGCCAAGCAGTTTGAAGCTTTATATATGACGATGATGCTTAAATCGATGCGGCAGGCTGGTGGTCAGGATGGGCCTTTTGATAATGAGCAAAGCAAGATGTACACATCCATGCTTGATCAGCAATTGTCGCAAAATATGGCAAAACGCGGCATAGGACTAGCCGATGCTTTAGTAAAACAGCTTTCCAATACACAATTAAGCCAAGCATTGCAAGGTGATGGCCTATCCCAAAACAATGGTGCAAATAATCTGAATAGCATCAACGCCCGGGGAATTGACTCGTATTTAAATAGCATGAAGCTAGGGCAAAAAGCGGCTTCATCTGATACTTCATCCATTAGCGGCACAGGAAATGTGAAAGAGTTTCAGCAGAAGCTAGCCGCCCATGCAGAACAAGCCAGCCTTGAAACAGGCATTCCCGCTAAATTTATGTTGGGGCAGGCGGCATTGGAGAGTGGTTGGGGTAAGAAAGAAATAAAATCTGTCGATGGTACGCCAAGCCATAATATTTTTGGCATGAAGGCCAATAGTAAATGGAAGGGCAAGACGGTAGATGCGGTTACTACAGAGTACGTGAATGGCGTTGCTTATAAAAAAGTAGAAAAGTTTAAATCCTACGATTCTTACAGCGACGCCTTTAAAGACTATGCCAAATTGCTGACTAATAATCCCCGCTATGAAGGCGTAATCGCTAATTCAAAAGATGCCTCCAGTTTTGCGCAGGGTTTACAAAAAGCAGGCTATGCAACCGATCCTCAGTATGCCAATAAGTTGTCAAAAATCATCAACCAAACCTTGTCAACTTAGCTAGGGTGTTTGGTTTAAAAGAGTTTGTCTAAGATTTACTTATTAAAGTTTTGAGGGATTTCTCCGAAAACAGTCTTGAAACCTCTCAATAGAGTAACAACAGAAGCATTAAAAGCGTCAGGCAGGATCATCCATGGGTTCGAATATTCTTAGTATTGGACAGAGTGCACTAGCTGCAGCGCAGATAGGAATTGCCACGACTGGTCACAACATTGCCAATGCGTCCACGGTTGGGTATAACAGACAAGTTGTTATTCAAAGTGCAAATGCACCGCAAAATTTAGGTGGTAATTTTATCGGGCAGGGTACCCAGGTTAGTGAAATTAGTCGCGTATACGATCAATTTTTAGGCCAGCAAGTTAATGCTTCGCAATCCAGCAGTAACCAGGTCAGTACTTATTATTCCCAAATTCAGCAAATCAATAATCTGATTGCTGATCCTTCTGCTGGCGTGTCGCCTGCATTACAAGATTTTTTTAAGTCTGTACAAGATCTGGCCGCGAGCCCCAATGGTACGGCTGGCTCCGCAGCACGACAATCAACATTGTCATCAGCACAAGCACTCAGCTCCAGGTTTAATAGTTTGCAAGGTCAGTTAGACCAAATCCGTAGTGGTGTGAACGATTCTATCCAGTCAACGGTAGGTTCTATCAACAGTTATGCTACGCAGATATCTCAGTTAAACGATTCCATTTCTAAAGCGCAAAGCGCCTCCAACAGCGGCGGTGTACCTAACGATTTACTTGATCAACGCGATCAACTAGTCACTGAGTTGAGCAAGCTGACCAAGGTGTCGGTCATCCCTGACGGTTCAAAATATAACGTGTTCATCGGTAGTGGTCAGCCGCTTGTTGTTGGCGATAATGTCAATACGTTACAAGCAGCGCAATCGTTAACCGATCCATCCCGCGTAGATGTAGCCTATGTTGCTAACGGACAGACGGTTTTGCTGGGTGAAAATAGCTTGCCAGGCGGAACCTTAGGTGGTCTGTTTGATTTCAGGGCGAACACACTGGATGTTGCTCAAAATTCTTTAGGACGCGTGGCGATTAGCCTTGCCAGCACATTTAACGATCAGCATAAGTTAGGCCAAGATCTGAATGGCCAACTCGGTGGTAATTTCTTTAATGTTGCAACGCCAGTGACTAATGCAAGTAGCAACAATACCGGCACTGAAACTGTGACGGCGTCCATTGCGAGTGCTGGTGCGTTGACAACCAGCGACTATCGGTTGCAATACGATGGCACCAATTACAAATTGACTCGTTTGTCTGATGGTATCGCTTTCCCTGCGCCACCCGCAACGGCGACGACTTTAGCGGCATTAGGTACCGTAGACGGTTTGACTTTTGCTGGTACCGGTACGCCAGCAGCAGGTGATGAATTTTTAATCAAGCCAACGGTTAACGGCGCATCCAGTCTGAGTGTTGCAATTACCGACATTTCTAAAATAGCAGCTGCATCGCCAGTGACAACGTCGGTACCTAGTACCAATACAGGATCAGGCGCGATCAGTGCTGGTGTAGTTGACTCAACCTACACTGCAGCAAGTTTATCTAGCCCGGTAAAACTGGCTTTTTCTGCGAACGCTTTTACGGGTTTCCCGGTCGGCTCTAATGTGAGCGTCACCAATAATGGTGTGACGACCTCGTATGGTCCTTATGTTGCCAACACACCGGTTCCCTATACCAGCGGAGCGACAATCAGTTTTAGTGGTGCTAGTTTTACAGTTTCAGGCTCTCCTGCGAACGGCGATGTCTTTAACGTTGCCGCAAACACTACAGGTACTGGCGATAGTAGAAACGCTGTATTACTCGCTGGTCTGCAAACAAAAAATAATGTCGCTGGCAATACCACTACTTATCAAGGTGCATATGCACAATTCGTGAGTTTGGTTGGTAACAAAACTCATGAATTACAAGTGACCAGCGCCTCAGAAACGCAATTATTGGCGCAGAATGTACAGGCGCAGCAGTCACAATCGGGTGTCAATCTTGATGAAGAAGCAACTAATTTATTGCGCTATCAGCAAGCCTACCAGGCGGCAGGAAAATTGATGCAGATAGCTAGTCAGTTATTTAGTGTGCTGCTCAATATTAATCCTTAAATCTTGAAAGCACGATCATGCGTATCAGCACTAGCACAATTTACGACACGGGCGGCTCGAGGATTAGCGACTTACAGGTCAGCTTAAACAAGACGCAACAACAAATCGCGGCAGGCAGAAAAATTTTGACGCCGTCCGATGATCCGGTAGGTTCTGCGCGCGCCTTGGTGATCACACAGTCAGATGCGATCAATGATCAATACGCAGTGAACAGACAAAACGCGACTAGCAGCTTGAGTACGGCTGAAGGCGTGTTACAAAGCGTAACTACCACCGTTCAAAACGTTAAGACCTTGGTTGTGAGTGCAGGTAATGGTTCTTTGTCAGACGCAGATCGTGGTTATATCGCGACCCAGTTACAAGGTAGCCTCGATGATTTGATCAGCTATGCCAACGCAACGGACGGTACAGGTGGTTATTTGTTTGCTGGTTTCTCTAATACCACGGCGCCTTACACCAGGACTGCTAATGGCGCGGCTTATAGCGGTGATCAGGGTCAACGGCTGTTGCAGGTTGATACGTCCAGACAGTTGGCGGTGAGTGATGTAGGTTCGGCGATTTTTGGCAATATCCGCACATCAACCGGGCAATTCAATATTGTCCCCGGCTCGACTAATACAGGGCAACTTGTAACTACTGCGGCAATTGATCCAGCCACGCAAAATGCCTTAACTGGCAATGATTATCAGGTTGTATTTGACAATACCGGTGCTAACTTTAGTGTACTGAATAAGACTACTGGTGCCACCGTAGTTCCGAGCACTGCTTACACTAGTCCGCAGACCATCACATTTGACGGAATCAGTACCACCTTGACCAATACACCCGGAGCCCCGGCGCCAGGTGATAAATTCACGATTCAATCTGGCAATCAAGATATTTTTAAAACCTTGACCGATGTGATTAAAGCCTTAAATACGCCAACAATAACCGTAGGCGCTAGAACTGATTTGACCGCCGTTTTAGCACAAACTAATAATAATGTTGATAAATCTTTGTCTAACGTGCTTAGTTCAAGAGCGACGATTGGCACAAGCCTCAAAGAAATCGATAATCTGAATAGCGCTGGTGATACCGTTGGTTTGGTCTACAAACAATCGTTAGCGGACATCCAGTCGCTAGATTATGCGAAGGCAATCACTGAGCTGAATCAGCAACAAGTTACTCTGCAAGCTGCCCAGCAATCATTTGTGAAAACATCGTCGCTGTCTTTGTTTCAGTACATTAATTAAAATTACATTAATGAAGCTGCACTAAGCTGCCGCTACCTTATGGGCAAATGCCTTACGCAAAATGGAGATTAAACCTTGCCTGCTGGTCGGGCACTTTCTCTTAGTGTTTCGTGAGTGCATTGCTCTAATCAGGATACTCCCCTAAATTTTTTCATCAAATGCCTTATTGTCTAGGCTTTGTATGGTCGATTAAAATATACCCATGGTGAGTATATTTTAGTCGTCTCGATATGTTTTGCTTTATATAAAGCCAATCGCTGGTTTTTGACTTGAAAAAATCTATTTTGTACGAGCTAACTTGTACTAACTAACGCGGCTTCAATCGCACGGGCAATGGCTAAAATTTTGGCGTCTGTATTCGCCACACCAGCAATGCTCAAGCCAACTGGCAAACTATCAGGAGTGTTGCAAGGAATAGATATTGCGCAGCCATTTAAAATATTAATGGTCGCAGTGTTTCTCAGAAGTTGTCCGTTGATATCAAAAAACACGTCGTCGGATGCTTCCAGATCGGCAATGATGGGCGCAACAATAGGTACTGTCGGCATGAGCACGGCATCAAATGGGGCAAATAAGGTTTCCATTATTTGTATCCATTGTTGGCGCGCTTTGTGCAAATCAATATAGTCTGCCGCAGATAAACTTGCGCCGAGCTTGATTCTTTGTGCCACTCGATGATCGTATTCATGTGACCTGTTCGCTAAGAGTGTGCGATGCCAGGCATACGCTTCTGATGCTGAGAATGAGCCCATTGCCCGGTAATCAGCCAGCGGACGCATTTCTACTTCAATGATGTTTGCTCCCGCTTTGGATAAGCAAGACAGGGTATTGCTAAAGGCACGGGCGACCGCGTTGTCCAAGCCATCTAGTACTAATGTTTGTGGTATTGCCAGACGTAAGCCCTTTAACGGCAAATCAGTGATGGTAAGTGGATGATCCGCAATGATGTGATCCATCACGATGCAGTCGTCAACGCTATTTGCCATGGCGCAAATGGTGTCTAAGGTAAATGATAACGGCACCGTACCCGCGTTAGAGACTCTGCTGGCAGTTGGTTTAAATCCAGTCAATCCACAGAGCGCAGCAGGGATACGAATCGAGCCTCCAGTGTCGGAGCCAATTGCGGCGATACATAAGCCCGTAGCAACAGAGACCGCCGCACCAGAAGACGAGCCACCTGGTATCCGTGCTACCGTCTGATCCGCTGGATTGGGTGCCGTACCATAATGCGGGTTAAGCCCAACGCCAGAGAAAGCAAATTCAGTCATATTGGTTTTGCCGATAATCGCAGCACCAGCTTGTCTTAGACGACGCACAACTGGCGCATCTCGCAATGCTGGCGCAGCGTTTCTTAGAACGACGGAACCTGCTAAAGTTGGCTCTCCCGCTACGTCCAATAAATCTTTAATTGAAATCGGCAAACCTGCAACTGGGGATAGCGCAGGCATGCCAAGGCTGCGCATGCTGTCAGCCTGTGCCGCAGCCGCTAAAGCGGATGCGGGATAGAGTTTCGTAAAGATAGAGCGACTTTGGGTGGCAACCTCAAGGCTAGCCTCGATCAAAGCTTTGCGAGAGTAAGAATTTAGTGCGCTAATTGATTTGGAATTGTTGGGCTTCATGCGAAAATAGCAGGCTAGAGGATTAAGGAAAAGCGCAATATCAAAACATAACTTAAAAATACAGTTTAAAAACACGACTGAAAAAACAATACCATAAACGCCTGCTGGCTAAGCACTTCATTCAACAGCCTATGAATACAGTCATGCGCTATTACCGTATCAAGAATATTTAAATTATTTTAATGCTGCAAACCTCGCAAGCGACCACGAATAAAAACGCGTTTATCTTATCCATCCCAATTTGGCTGGTGTGGGTGATCGCATTTTTATTCGTGGGTATCGGTTTGGGCAGCTACGCCATTCTCGATAATAACGAGGGTCTATATTCGGAAATATCCCGAGAAATGTTGCACTCTGGCGATTGGCACCAGTGGATTATTCCACATTTGAATGGCCTCGCCTACATGGAGAAACCCCCCTTGCTGTATTGGCTTACAGCAGTGTCGTTTGCTGTTTTTGGTGAGTCTGAATGGTCAGCCAGATTGGTGCCTGTCATCTCCTCTTTGTCTTGTGTCGGCTTATTGCTTTGGTTCGGATGCAAATTAGGACGGCCTCAAACCGTGCGCTTAGCCGCAATCATGTTTGTGTCTGGTCTTGGCGTCACCGCGATGTCGCGCACTTTAATGTTTGATATGTTACTGACCGCTTTGTTGACAGCGGCTTTAATGTGGGCATATTTTTTTATTATCAGTAATGATGCTCGCGCCTTACGTTTTGCTTATGCTTTTCTTGGATTGGCAGTGATGGCGAAAGGATTTATTGCCATCATTTTGTTTTGTGCCGTCATCGGTAGTTTTATCTTAAGTCAATCGAAGTCCATCGGCCATTTTTTGACGAGCTTAGGTAAATGTTGGAATTGGAGAGCGATCGGCATTTTTTTATTAATTGTTCTGCCCTGGCATGTAATCGCTGTTCTTACCGAGCCAATTTTTGCCTGGTTTTATTTTGTGAATGAACATGTATTGCGTTTTTTAGGTAAGCGCGAACCACATGATTATTATGCCGGTGCGTGGTGGTATTACTTGCCTAGAATGGTGCTTTATCTCTTCCCTTGGTCATTTTTATTACTAGGTGTATTTTTTGGTAAAAAAATAAAAAACCAAACTGAAGTAAGTGAGCAGGCAGGTCAGCAATCGAGCAAAAAAATAAGTCATCAGTTGCAGTGGTTTTTAAGTTTTGCCTGGATAATGCCAATGCTGTTTTTCTCTATCTCCAGCGCTAAGGCAAATTATTATCTGGTAACGGTCATGCCCTTAGCCAGTTTTCAGCTAGCGATCTTGCTAGAAGAAAGACAATATGGCGGTCGATGGGGACGTTTATTACCTGGTGTGATACTGACGATCTTATTTGCTTGTCTGGCATGGTTTTTACTTCATCATCCGCAAGATAAACTGAACTCCGTACAGATCATGGGATTGAGTGCGAGCCAATTTGTTCTCTATGCTTTGTTTGCACTAATCGCACTTGCCATGATGTCTGGCGTGATGGCATGGCGTTGGCCGCGAATAGGTATCTTGGCCTATATTTTGTTGCCTCTTACGACATTATTTATGTTCCTCAATATTTTGCATGTTTCTGCTGAGTGGACATCAACTCGCCCACTTGCGAGCGTTCTTAATAATCAGCACCCGGAGCGCAAAGTATTTTTATTTCAAATATTTGAAGACCAGTCCTCGCTAGCTTTTTATCTAAAAAAACCAGTTTATGTAATCGAGAGTCGTAGCAGTGATTTGTTCTGGGGGAATAAGCTGCATAAAAATAATATTGTACTGAGTTCTTCCGATTTTGAACATGCAGCAAATACGCCATCTTTAGCGGTAGTCGTGTTGAACCGCGACGTCGCCTTGTTTACCTCCAAGGCGTATGCGAAGAATTTTAGACTTAGTCAAAAATTTGCCAATGTAAGTCTATTTTTGAACTAAGGTCTTGTGCTCATCCTTTGCACAAGTGCATGCACCATTACTTAGACTGCTTTTGTTTTACATATGCATTGCTAATGCATTCGCTTGGCTTTAGGTTTCAGGCTGGAGTGCAGGCAGGCATCAAGGTATAATCTTGCTTTCTGATTCCACCCGTGATGTTGCTGATGTCATCCCTGACTTTCGTGCGCATTACCTCAACTACTCTCTCGCCATGTTGATATTGCCAGGCTCTAATGCCTTGTCTGCTTTCCGTACCCAAGGTCTGTTATCCAAATTGCAAGCTATTGATCCGCACATTATCGGTATTAGTGGTCGCTTTACCCATTTTGTGGATACCGCAAGCACTTTGCCGCAAGATGATATTGCTCGTCTGAATGCTTTGCTGACGTATGGCGATGCATTTGTCGGAAAAGAAGAGGGCGATGTATTTGTGGTGATCCCTCGCTTTGGTACGATTTCTCCTTGGGCTAGCAAAGCCACAGACATCGCTCACAACTGCGGCATGAAGCAAATCAAGCGAATTGAACGCGGCATCTCCTATGTTGTGCAAGTCAAGTCGGGTTTGCTGGGCGGCGCTAAAAAACTGGCAGAAGAATCCAAGCAAGCAGTGGTAGCCTTATTGCATGACCGTATGACAGAGATGGTGCTGCCGGATGTTGAGTCAGCTCAGACACTATTTTCTGAGCTGGAAGCGAAACCATTAGCTTCTATCGATGTGCTGATCGGCGGTAAAGAGGCTTTATTGCAAGCCAATACTGAGCTTGGCTTAGCATTATCCGATGATGAGATTGATTATCTGGTGGATGCGTTCGTAACCGCTAAGCGCAATCCTACCGACGTTGAGTTGATGATGTTTGCGCAGGCCAATAGCGAACATTGTCGTCATAAGATTTTTAATGCAGACTGGACAATTGACGGCGTCGCGCAAGATATCTCACTGTTCGGCATGATCAAAAATACTCATTTGCTGCAACCCAAAGGCACCATCGTTGCGTATAGCGATAACTCTTCCATTATGGAGGGAGCGACAGTAAAACGCTTCTATCCGCGTGGAGCGGCAGAGGGCAATGTGTACCAGGTGTCAGAAGAATTGACGCACACCTTGATGAAGGTGGAGACACATAATCACCCTACAGCAATTTCTCCATTCCCTGGCGCATCGACCGGCGCTGGTGGCGAGATCCGTGATGAGGGTGCCACAGGTCGTGGTGCTAAACCTAAAGCAGGTTTGTCTGGTTTTACGGTTTCTAACCTGATGTTGCCAGATGCGCCGCAACCTTGGGAAAACACAACAGATACGATAGCTAGCTCTGGCAGCGCGCCTTCTGGCCAGGTCTACGGCAAGCCAGATCGCATCGCATCACCTTTACAAATTATGATCGAAGGCCCGCTGGGCGGCGCTGCGTTTAATAATGAATTTGGTCGTCCTAATCTGGGCGGCTACTTTCGTACCTATGAGCAAAATGTTGGCGGCACGGTACATGGTTATCACAAGCCCATTATGATCGCTGGGGGTATCGGTAGCATTTCAGATAAACACACTAAGAAAAATGATCTGCCTGTTGGTACCTTGCTGATTCAGCTAGGTGGTCCTGGTATGCGTATTGGTATGGGCGGTAGTGCGGCATCGTCCATGGCGACAGGATCGAATACGGCTGATCTTGATTTTGATTCGGTCCAGCGTGGTAATCCTGAGATGGAGCGTCGAGCACAAGAAGTGATTAATTCTTGCTGGCAAATGGGCGATGCTAATCCGATTTTGTCGATACACGATGTCGGTGCTGGCGGCTTGTCGAATGCTTTTCCAGAGATCACGAATGATGCCAAACGTGGTGCGATTTTTGATTTGCGTAAGGTCCCGCTGGAAGAGAGTGGCATGGCGCCAAAAGAAATCTGGAGTAATGAGTCTCAAGAGCGTTATGTGCTTGGTATCGCTCCGGAAAGTCTGCCGCTATTCCAATATTTCTGCGAACGTGAGCGCGCTTTGTTTGCTGTAGTCGGCACTGCGACAGAAGAGCGTCAATTAAAAGTCATCGATCCTCAACACGACAATGTACCGGTTGATATGCCGATGAATGTGTTGTTGGGCAAACCGCCAAAAATGCATCGCGATGTGAAGCATGTAGAGAAAAAATTCCCTGCGATTGACTTAACTGGCATGGATTTAAAAGTCGTGGCTGAGCGGGTATTGAGCTTGCCGACGGTTGCTGATAAATCCTTCCTGATCACGATTGGCGATCGTACTGTTGGCGCCAGTACAGTGCGTGACCAAATGGTCGGCCCTTGGCAAGTTCCGGTCGCGGATTGTGCCGTCACCACCATGAGTTTTGAAGGTTATTTGGGTGAAGCCATGTCGATGGGCGAACGCACTCCGCTCGCCGTGATTAACGCTGCTGCATCGGGGCGTATGGCAATTGGTGAGGCAATTACCAATATCGCTGCTGCGCCGATTAAAGATATCTCTGACATTAAGTTGTCCGCTAACTGGATGGCTGCCTGTGGTCAGCCTGGTCAGGATGCTGCTTTGTTCGATACGGTCAAAGCGATTGGCTTGGAATTATGCCCAGCGTTAGGCATTAGTATTCCCGTTGGTAAAGATTCGCTGTCAATGCGTACAACGTGGAAAGAGGATGGCGAAGACAAGTCAGTAACATCACCAGTCTCGCTGATTATTTCCGCCTTTGCGCCCGTGTTTGATGTGCGTAAAACTTTGACCCCACAAATTCGTATGGATGCTGGCGACACTAGCTTGTTACTGATCGATTTAGGTCGAGGTAAAAATCGTCTTGGCGCATCTTGTTTCGCCCAAGTCATGCAAAAACTCGGTGATCAGACGCCAGATGCGGATAGCGCCGAAGATATCAAAGCGTTTTTCGCCGCGATTCAACAATTAAATAGTGAAGATAAATTACTGGCGTATCACGACCGCTCTGATGGTGGTTTGTATGCGACGCTCTGCGAAATGGCGTTTGCCGGTCGTAGTGGTTTATCCGTCAATCTGGATATTTTGACGATGGATGAGGCCGCTGACTGGGGCGATGCCAAAAACTGGGCAGGGCAGGTAGCAGAACGTCGCAATGACCAGACGTTGCGTGCTTTGTTTAACGAGGAGTTAGGCGCTGTTATCCAAATCCGTACCGAACAACGCTCAGAGGTGATGGATGTATTACGCGCGCATAATCTGGGTGCTTGCAGCCATATAATTGGCAAAGTCAACGCTAGTGATGTGATTGAATTTACCCGCGATGCTAAGCAGATTTATAGCCAGTCACGCGCAAGCTTGCATCAGATATGGAGTAAAACCAGCTGGCAAATAGCGCGCCTGCGTGACAACCCAGCCTGCGCCGATGCTGAATATGCGCGCTTGCTGGATGCTAGTGACAAAGGTATGCAGCCGAAACTGAGCTTTGATCCGCAACAAGATATTGCCGCGCCGTTTATCAATACAGGTGCTCGTCCTCGCGTGGCAATTTTGCGCGAGCAGGGTGTCAATTCTCATATCGAAACTGCCTATGTCATGCACAAAGCAGGCTTTGAGTCGGTTGATGTCCATATGAGCGACCTGATCGCTGGACGTGCGCGTCTGGCTGATTTCAAAGGCTTGATGGCAGTGGGTGGTTTCTCGTATGGCGACGTATTAGGTGCTGGTGAAGGTTGGGCTAAAACGATTTTGTTTAATGCCATGATGGCAGAGCAGTTCTCTGAGTTGTTCCAGCGTGACGACACTTTCGGCCTAGGTATTTGCAATGGTTGCCAGATGATGAGCAATTTAAAATCGATTATTCCTGGCGCACAAGCCTGGCCTAAATTCACCAAGAATAAGTCAGAGCAATTCGAGGCGCGTTTCGCTATGGTCGAAGTGCAAGAGTCAGCATCGATCTTTTTCCAGGGTATGGCCGGGACGCAAACTCCAATCGCGGTGGCGCATGGCGAAGGCTTTGCCGATTTCTCTATTACTGGTGACATTAAAGCGGCACAAGTGGCAATGCGTTTTGTGAACAACAACGGCGCTACAACAGAAGCTTATCCATACAATCCGAATGGATCACCGCAAGGTATTACGGCGGTGACAAATACAGATGGTCGTTTTACCGTCATGATGCCGCATGCCGAACGCGTATTCCGTACGGTATTGCAGTCATGGCATCCAGATGCTTGGGGCGAAGATTCTCCGTGGATGCGGATGTTCCGCAATGCACGTCAGTGGGTAGCATAAGGGGTTTGCGTAGACTTAAACATAAGTTCACGCATAGTAAGTAATGCAAAAACGCCGCAGTTTACTGTGGCGTTTTTTTATTTCGAATAATCGTATATTCATATACTCCCCATCAATTTTTTCAAAATCGTGCTATTGACCAATGAAAATATGGACAATAATATATACATATTGGAGTATATAAAATTTATATGGTATTGACGCTATCAAAATCTAACCAAGAAAATAAAAAAGACGCCGTAGCGTCTTTTTTTATTGCAGCTTAAATTGCTTATTGGATCTTCGCTTTTTTCAACAGAGACTGTTGATAAGCTTGTACTTTTTGCTGTTGCAAGCCATTCACGATTTGTGGTTTAACTTCTTCCATCGTTGGGAATTTAGCAGTACGTACATCATCCAATTTGATGATGTGGTAACCAAATTCTGTTTTCACTGGTGTTTCAGTGAACTGACCTTTTTGCAAAGCGACTAACGCTTTTGAGAATGGCTCAACAAACGTTGCTGGTGATGCCCAGTCCAAATCGCCACCTTTGCCTGCAGAACCTGGATCGATTGATTGCTTGGCCAATTCATCAAACTTAGCGCCTGCTTTCAATTTCAAAATAATTGCTTTTGCTTCATCTTCTGTTTTTACCAGGATATGGTAAGTGTGGTATTCCTTGTCACCAGCTTGTGCTTTTGCTTTGTCGTATTCTGCTTTAACTTCAGCATCAGTGACTGGATTTTTCTTAACGAAATCGACCATTAAGGCGCGGATCAAAATGGATTGACGCGCAACTTCCAATTGAGTTTTTACATCTGGATTTGCTGCTACAGCAGCCTTGTCAGCTTCTTGCATCAGCACTTCACGGTTGATCAGTTCTTTCTTGACCATTTCGCGCAGTTCTGGCGAATCTTTCTGACCTTGTTCCGCAAGTTGTTTGACCATTGCGTCAACACGATTAGCAGGAATTGCTTTACCGTTAACAACGGCGAGATTTTGAGCCATGACAGGCAGGGCAGTTGCGAGAAGTACTACCAGCAAATGAGCAGGTTTAAAAGTCATTATCTGTTCCTAAAATAACAAAGTAAGTAAAAACAAAGTGGTTAGGTCGGTATCTCTGACGGAGCCAATGCAGTGATTGCAAGGGCATGAATTTCCGTATGCATCATATCGCCAACGGCATCATACACCAGTCGATGTCGGGAAACACGATTTAAGCCCTCAAATTGGTAACAAACTATTTTTACGCTGTAATGACTGCCACCAGATGCTGCGCCAGCATGTCCTGCATGGGCAGCTGAGTCGTCTTGCAGATGGCAAGAAACGGGCTGTAATTTTTCTTGTAAATAGCTTTCTATGCGTTGAAAACGATCGTTCATGTCGGCTCTTCCATATATTTTGACAGGTAAAAGCCTTGCAAAATAACAAAGACAGGCAAAGCAGCAATGGAATAAAGCTTAAAGTTAACCCAAGTCGTTGTGGGAAAAGAGAAAGCCACATAAATATTGGCTAAGCCCATCACGATAAAGTAGCTTATCCAAGCCAGACTAAGCTTCCCCCAGACCGGTTCTGGTAAGTTTATTTGGGCTCCCATGGCTGTGCGCAATAGATTTTTTTTAAATATAAATTGACCCATCAAAAAAGCGCCTGCATAGCACCAATAAATGACGGTTGGTTTCCATTTAATGAAGGTTTCACTATGAAAATAAATCGTCGCGCTACCAAATACGGCAATGACGATGAATGAAATCCACAACATCGCATCGACTTTTTTACGCCGTATTAGTAGGAAGCCAATTTGTACGATCGCAGCAAGAATCGTGATGGCGGTAGCTAATAATATTGGTGCCAGATCGGGTGCAATTACCCCGCCAGAGATGAATTCTGACAGGTAGCGGTTGACCAATTCTTGTGCGTTAGCAGGGTATTTTTCACCTAATTTAAAGGTGGCGAAAAACAGAAGGACAGGAAAAATGTCGTACAAAAATTTCATAGGTACTTTACTAAAAGATTTTATTTAAAAATCTAGGCTTTTGGCTCGAATTTTAATGAAGCGGAATTAATGCAATAGCGTAAGCCAGTGGGCGGCGGGCCATCTGGAAATACGTGCCCTAAGTGGGCGTCGCAGATATTACACAATATCTCGGTGCGCGTCATGCCATGTGTGCGGTCGACTTTTTCTAACACATTGGCGGGATTGAGTGCTTTAAAGTAGCTTGGCCAGCCGCAACCAGAATCAAATTTAGTGTCTGACTCAAATAAAGGCGTACCGCAGCAAACGCAGATATAGGTACCAACTTCATGGTGATCCCAAAATTTGCCGGTAAACGCGCGCTCAGTGTCGGCATGTCTTGTGACTTGATATTCAATCGGGGTTAAAGCAGCGCGCCATTGCGCATCGGTTTTGGTGATTTTTGACATTTTTGTGCCTTTCGCTATGTTTTTGCAAATCAGGAAGAGCAGCTCACTTCTAGTTCGCGTGCCCAGTCTGGCGGCAAATCGGCGTAGTGATCATGCTCTGGTTGTTCATCAAACGGATTTTCTAATATTTCTAACAGCTTGGCGACCTCTGAAAAATCCTTCTTTTGGGCTTTTTCGATAGCAATTTGCGCCAGATAGTTCCTCAGTATATATTTGGGATTAACGCTACGCATGGCTTGCTGGCGTTCTGTATCATCGCTTTTCTCCGCATGCAACCGGGTTCTATATTGCACTAACCATTGATCCAGCGCTTGACGATCTATAAAACCATCACGCAGCGCCTCGTCGGCGTCGGATTTTTCTAATGTCAGATTACTTAAATGACGGAAGCTTTGCGTAAAGTCGGCATGATTCTCCTGCATCAAAGCAAAAAATTGGTCAAATAAAATACCATTTTCTGCTCCCTGTTGTTCAACGAACGGCAAGCCAAATTTTTTATGCAGCAAGCGATCCATGGCTTCTTTGTACGTAGGCTGATATACCGCCAATCCGGCTTGTGCATCCTCTACGGTACCGATCAATGGCAATAATGCCTGAGCAAGTGCATGACAATTCCAATGTCCGATTTGTGGCTGGTTACGGTAAGAATAGCGTCCCTGGGTGTCGGTGTGGTTACAGATATGGTTGGCATCAAATGCCTCCATAAAACCAAATGGACCGTAATCCATTGTCAGTCCTAAAATCGACATGTTGTCGGTATTCATCACACCATGCATAAAGCCGACGGCTTGCCATTGCGCCATCAAGCGTGCAGTCCGCTGCGTGACTTCTATGAGCAATGCTTGATAAGGATTGGGCCGTTTTAATAAATCAGGATAATAGCTATTCAGTACGAAATCGGCCAGGGTTTGCAATTGCTCTGGCTGATTGTTGTAGTACCAGTGCTCAAACGAGCCAAACCGGATAAAACTTGGGGCGAGCCGGGCAACGACGGCCGCAGTTTCCGGCGTTTCACGCATGACGTATTGATCCGAGCCAGTCACGCAGAGTGCGCGTGAACTTGGAATGCCGAGTCCAGCCATTGCTTCCGAGCATAAAAATTCGCGTATTGATGAGCGAAGCACGGCACGACCATCCCCCATGCGCGAGTAAGGTGTCATGCCAGCGCCTTTGAGCTGGATTTCAATTCGGGCTGACGGATTTGTTTCTTTCTGGTCAGGTGCGATATCTACTACGTCGCCCAGTAAGATAGCGCGTCCATCGCCTAATTGACCTGCCCAAACACCAAATTGATGACCCGAATACACCGCAGACAATGGCTCGCTATCACCGGCTAACTGGTTACCGGTAAAAATGCTGGTAAATATCGGATCGGCAAAGCTATCTTTGCTCAGGCCTATGCTTGCCGCGACTTTAGCGCTAGCGCCAACCAGATACGGTGTAGCTAAGGGAGTAGGGGATAGTTTTGTATAAAACTCGGCAGGCAGTGTTGCAAAATGATTGCTTAAGTTGAGATTACTTAAGCTGAGACTGCTGAAATCGTGCAAGTCAGATGAATTATGTTGCGTGCTGATAACGGTGTTGGTCATTGCGTAATTGTCGCAGCCAGTGCGAAATAGATATTAACGAACTCCATTTTGACAGACTCAAGCAAAGTCGGTTTTTTATCTATCAGAGTTGTTTATGTTGTTGGCTGAAGAGTGGATTGCCGTAGCCACTTTCGCCAATTACTTTGATATTGCTTAGAATATTTTTATGCAAAATAATTGAATTACTCGAGCGATCAACACATTGAGTATTTATATACTGACCCTTAGTATAATTTAATCGTCCTAGTATTAATTGGTTAAGCGCTTAATTTTAGGCAATTAGTAGGGGAGTATATGATTTTCTACCTTTTTTTTTGGTCAATCTCAGTCATATCGCATTGATATCTTACTTAGATTTTGATCGGCGGTATTACGAGGCGGACGTAATATAACTTTGGGATATTTTGTAATAACTCAGTCGTTCGCTGACGTTACTAAAACTGATGAGCTGAAGTTTTAAACTTGGAATGATTTATTTTCTTTTTAAGAAAGTAAAAACTCTTGAAATAGATCGCTATTTCAAGAGCCAATTTGCCAGAACGCAGCATTGCTTAGTTATTAAGCTTAATTAAAACTGAGTTGTAAAACTTAAGCGGTGAGTCTCTCCGTAATTTTGCAGCCATCAAGCAAGAACGAGAGGCTAGTGACTAACACTAATTCTCCCTCGGCAGATCGTGCCGTTCCAGTAATACCCGGAGTAGAAATGCATGTGAGTGGTTTGATGACCAAATCTGCCGTTCCATCGACCGAATCCACCGATAAGATATAAGGATTTGGCGCTGCAATCACGATACCGACGCGTTCTGAACTTTTTTCATAGCCCAAAATTTGTCCGAGGGAGCGTACCGGCAATGGTCTGCCTAAATCACGCAATACAGGATGTCCGCCGACGCTTTCGAAGGTTTCTGGCAATTCCACCACACGCTGAACCGTCGCCATAGGTAAGGCTAAAGATGCGCCGTCAGTACGAACCAGCATCGTCGGTACGATCGATAATTCGATTGGCAAACGGATCAAGAAGGTGGTTCCAGTACCTAACTGCGATGAAATACGAATCGCACCACGATGCCGCTCTACCGCCGTTTTCACCACGTCCATGCCGACACCACGACCAGATACGCTGGAAGCGACTTCTTTAGTGGAAAATCCCGGTAAAAACACTAATTGGAACGCTTCATCATCTGTACGAGCATCATGAGAGTTGATCAGACCTTTAGAAATTGCTTTATCACGCAGGCGCTGAGCATCCATCCCTTTGCCATCATCGGTGACTTCAATCATGACACTGCTAGCTTCTTGCCATGCTTTGAGCGAGATCGTCGCTCTTACCGATTTTTTAGTGGCTGCGCGCTCTTCCGCAGTTTCAATCCCGTGATCCAGCGCATTACGCAACATATGCACAAGCGGATCATACAAACTGTCTACTACGACGCGATCTACTTCTGTTTCTGCACCTGAGATATTCAGATCAACATCTTTACCCAAATCGCGGGCAAGCTCACGAATCAAACGCGGGAACTTCTGAAACAGTCGACCCACCGGCTGCATGCGTGTTGCTAGCGTTGCTCTTTGTAGCTCAGTGGAGTAGCGCGATGCTCTCGTCAAGGTTTCAGTCAATGCTGACATCAGTGGCGCTGCCTGACCATCAAATTTAAATTGAGAGAGTTTTTCCAGCAAGACCGCAGCCTGGTTTGCTGCTTGTACCGATTCACCTGCAACTTCTAGCAGTACATCTAGCTTGACTGCGTCGATACGAATACTTTCTTCTTTAGCTGGCGCGTTTTGTTTTACATCGGTTGTTGGTGAGGCTAAGGAAGTTTTAACTGCCTCGTGCTCTTCAATGACTTGTGTATTTTCATCTTCAACTAGCTCGGGGAGGGTACCTTCAGGCACGACCGCGCGGAAGTAGGCTTCCCAATTAACGCCGTCACTACTGGCTGGCGCTACGCTGGTATCGAGTTTGGCTGGAGCAGGTGCTGGTGCTTCTTTTGCCGGCGTTGTTTTTTTACGCGAGGTAATTTTACCCTCGATCGCATCAGTCAATAGCTGTTCCAGCGATTTGGGCATGGTAGACAGTTGATCCGGACGCGTGCCATTGGATAGCGCCGTTAGTTGGTCAGCAACAAATCCGCTGGCCTCTAATGCCGCTTCAATCGCAATCGGAGTAACTGGTGCTTGGCCTGTTCGGAGTGCATCGAACAGATTCTCGGTCAGATGACATGCAGATACCATTGCCGTCAAATTCATAAAGCCAGCACCACCTTTTATGGTGTGGAAAGAACGGAACACCGCATTAAGCGTATTCATGTCACCCGGGTTGCGTTCCAGGGTAAGCAAGTGTTCTTCTACGTTTGTCGCCAGATCCAAAGCTTCGACGACAAATTCTTTGAGCATATCATCCATCAGAAGCCCAGACTATCAAGTAGGTTATCTACGTCGTCCTGTTCTAGTGCAGCATTTGGAACGGAAGGCCCTTCCATCAATTCGATGGCTTTCTCTTTCAACTCTAGCGGTGCGTTGTCGATCAAAATCTGTGCTAATTCCCGTTCTACTGCTTGGGTAATAATAAGCACTTTTTTAATTAACTGTCCCGTTAAATCCTGGAAGTCCTGCGCCATCATAATATCGAGCAGCCGAGCTTTCTCTGCATCGGTGGAGGCGATTACCGTGTTAGCAAAGGTTTTTGAGTCATTTGCCAGTATTTTAAAATCGTCGATACTTAATTTCCCTGCGAAAACGCTCGCCCAGCGGGTATCGATATCTTTTGCTCCTTTTGCCAAAGCGTCTTGTTCTGGCATGCCTGCATCAGTCGCATTCAGCACTTTATTAGCTGCTTGTTCTGTGAGAGACGCGACATACTCTAGTCGGCCTTGAGCATCAGAGATTTGTGAGGCAACGTCAGAAAGTGAACGATCATAACCAAGTTCTCGCATGGAGTCGTGCATCATGCGCACTAAACCACCCAGACGGTCAAACATCGGTTTGGCGGATTGATCTTCAGTACTTTGGAATTTATTTTTAAGTGCTAGCGATGGATCTTCAACTTCTGCTGTATCAGCAGTTCCTTGTGCACTTGCTGCGGGAGGCGGGGGAACGGCCTCTACGCGTTGATTGGCCATTTCTTCGAATAATGCGTCCAGATCATCTGCTGAATCGGTCATAGTCCTCTATTCTCCATAATCGCTTTGATAGTTTTGTGACGGTATTCACAAATATCATGGTATCTCATACAGATCAAATTTCGCGTGACGAATGAATAATTACAATCACGCCCCTTCATGCCATAGTAACAGGACTTACATGAGCTTAGAATAACTCTAGGAAATAAAACTTGTCATCTTTTATTCACGTTTTTGCCGATTGATTTCACTTGACGGATTAGTTGCAAGCGTTATTACAACACTCTGCAACACACATACGTCCGATAACGATGTTAACAATGCATCGATCATCTTGCTTGTTGCAAATCATCGAGTAAAAACAAGGTAAGGAAATTGTTAATTATCTTTAAAAGTTGTTTGTATGCTGAGTAAAAATTTTTCAGGTGTTTCAATTTGATATAAACCGGCTTGGATCGCTTTTCTAGCTAGTTTTAATAAAGCCTTATCTTTTGTTATAAGCACGTCCACTTTTGCATCCCTCGCAATTTCCAAGAATTTTTGGTCATCCTTATCGCTACAAATTGGTAGTCGTATGTTGACTTGTTCCATCCCGGCTTGTAATTCGATTAGTGCATCAAAGCTCGAAATAATAGAGCTACGCTGATCTTCTTTAATTGGCAGATGAGGGTAGGTCAGTACGACTAGCCACTCTTGCCTGCAATCCTCCCTTGTAACTGCCTTGATGCTGCCATCTTTTAATCCCTCTAATAATGCAGTCCATCTTGGATCATGGAATACGAATAAATCTAGGCACACATTAGTGTCAAGAACCACACGCTTAGGTATCATTGAGGTAATCATCTTTCTTTAAATTATTATGCTCATTATATTATCTCCTGCCAAAAGCCTAGACTACGATACGCCTGTAAAAAGTAAAATTGTGACTCATCCAGAATTAATGGACGAGGCGGCAGAATTAATTAAAGTAGCTAAAAAATACAAAGTAGATCAGTTGGCGCAGTTGATGGATATTTCTCCAGCGTTAGCACAATTAAATGTAGATCGCTTTCAAGATTGGACGCGTCTACCGAAGGCGGACAAAGTTAAGCAGGCTATTTTGGCTTTTAATGGTGATGTTTATGAGGGCTTACAAGCGCAACAATTAAATCATACTCAATCTAATTATCTTCAAAATCACTTACGGATTTTGTCCGGTCTCTATGGCGTGCTAAGGCCATTTGATTTGATGCAAGCGTACCGACTAGAGATGGGTACTCGACTGGAAAATCCAAACGGTAAGAATTTGTATGCTTTCTGGGGCGCTAAAGTGACGGAGACTTTAAATAAAGTTTTATCGGAGCAAAAAAACAAAGTGTTATTGAATTTAGCTTCAGAAGAGTATTTTAAAGTGGTGCAACCTACGATGTTGAATGGCTCTGTCGTTACGCCGATTTTTCAGGATTGGAAAAATGGTAAGTACAAAATCATTTCTTTTTATGCAAAACGAGCAAGAGGGTTAATGGCACGTTACTGCGCATTAAATAAAATACAAAACCCAGAAAAAATAAAGACTTTTGATTTTGAAGGATATTCCTTTAATCAAGAAGAGTCTGATTCGCAACATTGGGTATTCAGACGTAAATTGGAAAGCTGAAGTAGGGGACGTTTAATTATTTTTCTTGTATACATTCTGCTCACTCAAACAAAAAAGCCTCCATGTCGGAGGCTTTTTCACTTAATGAGTTTCCAGTAAGTTTTACCAGAACTTCCACCAGGCAGTTTTTCCGGCTGCTTTGCCAGTTAAAAACGGACTATTAGGAAAGTTCTTTAAAAATACCCGGTTAGCGTCATCACGCAGATCTGTCATGCCCATCGCATCGTAGGATCGAACCAAGATGTACATCGCTTCTTCAATTGCTGGCGCGTCTGGATATTCTGTAATGGCTGATTGGGCGCGGTTTGCAGCAGCCAGATAAGCACCACGACGAAGATAATACTTTCCTACATGAACGTCATATTGCGCTAAGGCGTTTACCAGATATTTCATACGTAAAATCGCATCTGGCGTGTATTTACTGTCTGGGAACTGGATAGCAAGTTGCTTGAAAGCGTCAAATGAATCACGTGATGCTTTAGGATCTCGTTCAGTAATATCTTGGTTGGCAATAAAATTCATAAAGCCAAGTTGATCATTAAAATTAATCAAACCGCGCAAGTAGTACATATAATCAACACTTTCGTGATTTGGATGCAGTTTAATAAAACGTTCTACCGCGGCCAGAGCTTGCGCTTGATCGCCTTGTTTGTAGTAAGCATAAGCAATTTCCATTTGTGCTTGCTGGGCGTAGGTGCCAAACGGGAAGCGCGATTCCAACCTCTCAAAGTACTGAACTGCTCTTTCATACCCACCATTGTTCATTTCGTCTTTTGCTTCAGCGTATAATTTTGCAGCAGACCATGTTTTAGTTTCGTCGGATTTGTCGCCGAATACGCCGCAACCTGTGAGTGCCAAGGCGAGGATGAGACTGAACAATTTTATAGATTTAATTTGCATAAGTTTTTGCGTGTGCATTAGAACAATTTACGGATTATAGCCGATGGCAATTAATGTGATACCAACTGAAGCAGCGATTTTATTAGATCCTCAATTTAAAGAGGGACTTGTCGAGCTTGAAGATGGTGACGAAATCGATGATTTGCCTCCGCAAATCGATGTTATTGAACTCAAATTAAGCCCAGACGTTTGTGGCGAACGCTTGGACAAGACTTTATCAAAACTGGTTCCACAATATTCAAGAAGCCGCATTCAACAATGGATAGAGGCTGGCTTTGTTAGTTTGGATGGCCAGATTGTACGCGGTAAGACCACCGTATTAGGTGACGAACATATTATTATCCAACCACAGGCAGCGCCAGATGAAGGTGCTTACAAGCCTGAAGAAATGCCGTTGGATATTATTTATGAGGATGATGCCATTCTTATTATCAATAAGCCAGCAGGTTTAGTCGTGCATCCTGCTGCAGGTAATTGGTCAGGTACTTTGCTTAATGGCTTATTGCATCGCTTTCCTGCTTTGGCAGGTGTGCCGCGTGCAGGCATTGTGCATAGGCTTGATAAGGATACCTCGGGTTTGATGGTAGTCGCCAAGACTTTGATTGCGCAAACTGAGCTGGTAAGGCAATTGCAAGACCGTACTGTGAGTCGTGAATACTATGCTTTGGTTTGGGGGACACCTAAACCAACTGGGACGATTGATGCCGCAATGGCGAGACATCCGAGAGATCGAATCAAAATGGCGGTATCTGAGAGTATGTTGGCTAAGCCCGCGATTACTCATTTCCAACGGAAAGCTGCAGGTATGCTGGAGCGCTTCCCAGTCAGTCTTGTCGCCTGCCAACTGGAAACCGGACGTACGCATCAAATTCGTGTGCATATGCAATCGTTGGGATTTTCTCTGGTTGGCGACACTCTGTATGGCAAACAGCATCTCGCACGGTTTTCCCCACGCCAGGCATTACAAGCTCGTAAGCTGGGTTTGATTCATCCGATGACACATGACTATGTGGAGTGGGAAGTGAATCTGGCGGATGATTTTTCTGACTTGTTACTGCAAGCAGGCATTACACCTACTATGTTGCTATGAATTTTTCAGGCCAGATAAATGAAAGTTTATTGAGCCTTCCTATTATTCATCCGAATTGGGAGGGCTTGCCTGCTAACGTACAGGCTTTTTCTACCACTCGCGCTGGAGGATTTAGTTTAGCTCCTTACGATAATGGATTGGGAGGTGGCGGCAATAATCTTGGCGATCATGTAGGGGATGATATAAAAGTCGTTGCCCAGAACCGCGAGATACTAAATCGTTTTTTACCTGAAGATGTCAGATTTTTATCGCAAGTGCACGGCACAGTTGTGTTGGATGCGGCAATGTTGATTGATACAAGTGTCGGTGATGCAGTTTTTGCTACAGAACCAAATACTGTTTGCGGAATTTTAACGGCGGATTGTTTGCCGGTTTTGTTTGCAGATATGAAAGGCAAAGTGGTGGCAGCAGCCCATGCTGGATGGCGCGGTTTAGCCGCAGGAGTATTGCAAAATACATTAGCTAAAATGCGTGATTCTGGCGCTGAAGATATTGTCGCATGGATGGGACCCGCCATTGGCTCTGATGAATTCGAGGTGGGGCAAGACGTGCTGGACGCTTTTCGTTTAAGTAGCAGAATATCTGAAAAATTTTTTAAAAGAAGAATAACGCAAGATAAATATTTGGCCGATATTTATGGGCTAGCTCGTTATATTTTGGTAAAGGAAGGCGTGGACAAAGTGTATGGTGGAGATCGCTGTACCGTGACTGAAAAAGCTCAATTTTATTCTTACAGGCGGGATGGCATCACAGGGCGGATGGCAAGCCTCATTTGGATCGCAGAATAAATTAACTTTCTGCTGCATCTTGGCTGGAGGCCTCTGCTTTTGTATTGGCAGCGGTCGTATTATTGGCTAGTGCGGCTTTCATCAGTTCTTTGTCCGTAGCCCTTTGTTTTTTTCTTGCTGGCGTCAGCCACAAGTATAAAAATAAGCCTAAAGGCAACACACAGTACATTAAAAACGTCATAATTCCTGCAACAACTGATGCTTCAGTAATTGACATCATTAAAACAACGTAGATCCAGGCAATCGCGATAATATACATACTGCTAAGCCTTAAAGTTACTCCGAAGAGATTAGAGATTTATAAGTAATTTGTAAGTCGCACTAAAACATCCATTGAAAAATTTTAGTGTGTCACAACGTAACTGCAATAACATAATAACGACAAGTTAAAAACAGGAGACACGCATGACGACTTTTGATCCTCAAGCTATGTACTCCAATTGGATGTCACAGCTAATGAAGCAGGACAAATGGCAGGATTGGATGAAGCCAGCAGAGGCTATCAATCACATGCCAATGATGGAGTCACTAAAAGAAGTTGGTGCAAAAATTGACCCTGCAACCATGTCTAAACTGCAAAGTGATTATATGCAGGAATTTGGCAAGTTGTGGCAAGATTTTGCTGTCTCCAAAGTACCTGATTTTAACGATAAACGTTTCTCATCCCCCGATTGGCATAATCATGCCATGCATGCTTATAGCGCAGCGTCATATTTGCTAAATGCTCGATTTTTGATGGCAATGGCTGAATCAGTTCGGGCTCCCGAGAAGACGAAGCAGAAAATTCGTTTTGCGGTGCAGCAAATGACCGACGCAATGTCGCCTGCAAATTTTCTTGTTACTAATCCTGAAGCTCAAACAAAAATTATAGAAAGTAAAGGCGAAAGTCTGGCTAAGGGCATTACGCATATGCTGGCTGATATGCAAAAAGGACGCATTTCACAGACCGATGAATCTGCATTTGAAGTTGGTAAAAATGTTGCTACATCCGAAGGTACAGTGGTTTTTGAAAATCGCCTATTTCAACTGATCCAGTACAGTCCATTAACCAAAACTGTACATCAACGCCCATTGTTGATGGTTCCCCCTTGCATTAACAAGTTTTATATTCTTGATCTACAACCAGAGAATTCGGTAGTGCGTTATGCGGTAGAGCAGGGTCATACTGTTTTCCTTGTTTCATGGGCTAATCCGCATGAGTCTTTGGCGACCGTTAGTTGGAATGATTACATAGAGGAGGGTGCAATTCAGGCGATCCATACTGTTCAACAAATTAGTAAGCAAGACAAAATTAATGCTTTTGGTTTTTGTGTTGGCGGCACAATTATTTCCACAGCGTTAGCTGCTTTGGCTGATCGTGGAGAGCATCCCGTTAGTAGTCTAACGTTACTTACTACGCTATTGGATTTCTCAGACACAGGTATTTTGGATGTGTTTGTCGATGAAATGCAGGTAAGCATGCGTGAACAAACGATTGGTCAAGGCGGTCTGATGCCCGGGCGTGATCTGGCGAGTACTTTTTCCAGTTTGCGCGCGAATGATTTGGTCTGGAATTATGTTCAGACTAATTATTTGAAGGGGGATAGTCCACCTCCGTTTGATTTGTTGTACTGGAATGCAGATAGCACTAATTTGCCTGGACCAATGTTTTGCTGGTACCTGAGAAATACTTATCTGGAAAATAAATTAAAAAAACCAAATGCACTGACGGTTGCTGGAAACAAGATTGATCTCGGTAAAATTGATGCGCCTGTCTTTATTTATGGTTCGCGCGAGGATCATATTGTTCCTTGGCAGGCTGCATACGCTTCCTGCGTTTTGCTTAACCCCAAGAAGAAATCACGTAATCAATTTATTTTGGGGGCGTCTGGTCACATTGCCGGAGTGGTAAATCCTCCAGCGAAAAAGAAGAGAAGTTACTGGACTAATTCTAACATCGGATCAGATGCACAAACCTGGTTTGATGGTGCAAGAGAACATCCTGGTAGTTGGTGGCCAGAGTGGGCAATTTTTTTGAGTGAGCACGGCGGCAAGATGGTGAAAGCCCCGGTAAAGCCAGGAAATGCCAGTTTTAAACCAATAGAGCCTGCACCTGGGCGATATGTCAAAGTAAGAGCAGATTAAATAAAAAAATTGGAGATTTAGTATGTCAAAACGTATAGCTTATGTAACTGGTGGTATGGGTGGAATTGGAACTCCAATATGCAAGCGCTTATGCCAGGAGGGTTTTATCGTTGTTGCCGGATGTGGTCCAAACTCTCAGCGCAAAGACAAATGGCTAGCTGATATGCTGGCAGAAGGTCATGATATTCATGCCTCTGAGGGCAATGTGTCTGATTGGGAGTCTACTAAAGCAGCTTTTGATAAAGTTAAAGCGGAAATCGGTGAGGTCGATGTTCTGGTCAACAACGCAGGCATTACGCGTGATGGTCAATTCCGTAAGATGAGTAAGGCGGATTGGGATGCTGTAATGGATACCAATCTGAATTCTTTATTCAACGTAACCAAACAAATTATTGATGGTATGGCCGATCGTGGTTGGGGGCGCATCATTAATATTTCTTCTGTTAATGGCCAAAAAGGTCAGTTTGGTCAGACAAATTATTCCACGGCCAAAGCCGGTATTCACGGTTTTACTATGGCATTGGCGCAAGAGGTAGCGACTAAAGGAGTGACGGTTAACACGGTTTCTCCAGGCTACGTAGGTACTGATATGGTACGTGCAATACGTCCCGATGTACTGGAGAAGATCGTTTCTGGCATTCCAGTCAAGCGCTTAGCTGAACCGTCTGAAATTGCTTCTATCGTTGCTTGGATTGCTTCTGACGAAGGTGGCTACGCCACTGGATCAGACTTTTCAATTAACGGTGGTTTGCATATGGGCTAGTTGGTTTTTGTCTTTTGTCGCATTGCGGCGAAATAATGCCTGTCGGAATCATTGATTTCGATAGGCATTGTCATTTAAAACAAAAATAGTTGTACTATCGAAAATAGGTGACAAACAAATTTAATGTTTTGCATTACTTGCAATGAATACATTATTTGTTTGCTTAGATTGGGCATAAGTGCAAACGACGGGTAATGCCTCGTTCGTTTGCCAAAAAGCTTAACGATTTGTTAATTGAGACTTCAATGAATAGTGCAAAAAAATCGACGCAGCATTTGATCAAAAAATATCCTAATCGTCGTCTTTATGATACCCAAACAAGTAGCTACATTACTTTGGTTGATGTAAAACAGTTCGTTTTAGAGAATAATGATTTTGCAGTAATAGATGCTAAAACGGGAGAAGATTTAACCCGGAGTATTTTGTTGCAAATCATTCTTGAGGCAGAAGCTGGTGGCACGCCCATGTTTTCCAGTGTTGCTTTGTCCCAGATTATTCGCTACTACGGTCACGCTATGCAAGGCATGATGGGTTCGTATCTTGAGAAAAACATCCAAGCTTTTATCGATATCCAGAATAAACTGACAGAAAACTCTAAGGGAGTTTATGAAGGGAAACCGTTTAGTCCCGAGATGTGGGCGCAGTTTATGAGTGTCCAGGGCCCAATGATGCAGGGAATGATGGGTAATTATATTGAACAAAGCAAAAGCTTATTTGTACAAATGCAAGAGCAAATGCAAAATCAAACTAAGAATATATTCGGCACATTTCCTTTCAATCCAGACGGTAAGCCAAAGTAAATTGCTATAAATTTAATAAACTCACCAATTAAATGGTGATAACCAGTCACTTTTGAGGTGGCCAGGTGAGTAAGAGGTACAATAGCGGATTGCGTGCGACACGACACTTGTCCCCGTGTAAAGAGAAATAACTCTTTTAAATAAAATTGTCCTCATTTGTCCTTTGAGGGCGTCTGCTGTTTTATCCCATGTTTAACTCGGGATTAAGTAGAGGAGGGGGGTATCAATGCATGGTTGTGCCATTTGGTATTTCAGGTGTCAATATGCATTGCTCAACACCTAGTATTTCCTCCAAAGCGGTAACAATATCAGCTAACTCCACGGTTGCCAAAATATTTTCATTGTCCACAATAAAGCCGAGTAACTTTGTATGACCATTCGGTTGTAGGTAATGAATGATAGGCAAGAAATAACCGTCGATCTCTTCGACGATGACTTTAAGTGTACCCGGAGTCGCGCACAGAGTTTTTAATTCTGTGGGCGATATAGAAGGTAAGTGGTTTAAGTTTGTACTTGAAGTCATTTGATTGGATATTGTCAAAGAAGGGAAGCATTAATTTATCGATGTTGAGTTCAGTTGTAAAGGGACAAAAAGCTCTATTTGTCATTGTTCGATTCATCATGCCGTAAGGTTTGGTGAATAGTGAACCTGTTATACGGCTAACAGTAGCCTAAGGAGACATGCGTTGCTGGTAACGGCAGCGTGTGAAGCTCTCCTGACAATGTATCTCCCCATTAATGGGCGTGCTTCTATCGTGAGATAAAGTATGGAGACTCCTAGCGGTGATGGGGTTGAGAGGCTAGGCTGATTGGTATGGGTAACATATGTGAATTGTCGATAAACTTCGTGACTATTGAAATGCCAAAACTGCTGTTAGGCATTAACCAAAAGGTGTATGGTCGGATATTTCGTTGCAATTTCGAAATACGTCGTCATCAGACCATCGGAGAAAAGACAGACCCTAACCCAGTCGTGTGATAAGTAGGGAACGTGGAAAACCCAAATCGTCGCCCAAGTTGTTGTAGTCGGGCAGGTGAACCGTAAGGAACACTGTAGGCGGTGTGGGCATGGGAGGATAGAGAAAGCGAATGCTGGGCTGTAATGGTTCAGATAGGAATTGAAACATTATTCCACGTGAAAGCGGGCAGACTTCTATCTGGTCTATCGTCGCAAGACGGCTGACCAACCCTTTATCTTGGATGAGATGAAGGGTAAGTATCAAGATATGGTACTTACCGAACGGATATTTTTACTTGTGGGAGCTATGGACGCTCCCACAAGGAGCGTTATGAGTTTTCACTTGGGAAATTGAAGTTCTAATTTCAATTTACAAGGAGGAAAGCAGCATGAAAGTGCATATCCATACGGATGTGTCTGCGCTTTCTCATGTACCGCAAGACTGGCACGCTGTAAGTTGGCGACAAGTTGAACGGAACGTGAAAGGGATGCAGATACGAATTGCGAAGGCAACACGGGAAGGCAAATGGCGCAAGGTGAAAGCCCTGCAACGGATGTTGACCCGCACGTTATCCGCAAAGTTATTGGCGGTGAAGCGTGTTACTGAAAATCAAGGTAAACGCACGGCAGGTGTAGATGGTGAGCTGTGGGAGTCACCTGAAAAGAAATGGTTAGCAGTTAGCAGGATGGAGCAGCGTGGATATAGACCTTTGCCTTTGCGAAGAATCTATATACCGAAAGCGAATGGGAAAAAACGCCCTTTAGGGATACCCACTATGCGAGATCGGGCTATGCAGGCTTTATTCTTGTTAGCATTGGAACCTGTATCTGAATCGACGAGCGACCCGAATTCTTATGGGTTTAGAAGTAATCGTTCGACTGCAGATGCGATGTCCCAATTGTTTGTTTCTTTGTCCAGTAAGGCTTCGGCACAATGGATATTGGAAGCAGATATAGCAGGCTGTTTTGATAACATTAACCATGAATGGTTGAGCGACAATGTTCCTATGGATAAGTCGGTTCTTCATAAATGGTTAAAGTCTGGCTTGATTTATCAAAGTCAGTTTCAGGAGACAGAAGCTGGTACGCCGCAAGGAGGAATTATCTCTCCAACATTGGCGAATGTAACGTTGAATGGACTTGAGTCTGGCTTGATTGAATACTTAGGTATGAAGTTTGGTGCGACGAAAGCTCTCAGGCTGAAAGTAAATGTAGTTCGATATGCGGATGATTTTGTTATTACAGGTAGCTCGAAAGAGATACTGGAAAATGAGATCAAGCCTTGGGTAGAAAATTTTCTTGCAGTTCGGGGACTACAACTATCGGAGGAAAAGACGCGCATTGTTCACATGGATCAAGGCTTTGATTTTCTGGGGTGGAATTTCCGTAAATATCAGGAGAAACTACTCATCAAACCAAGTAAGAAAAACGTGCAAACGTTTTATCGCAAGGTAAAGGAAATCATCAACAAACATAAGACGATAAAACAAATGGACTTAATTTATTTGTTGAATCCGATATTACGAGGCTGGGCGCAATATCACAGTCCTGTAGTAGCCAAAATGACGTATAGCCGAATGGAACATTTAATTTTTGACGCATTATGGCAGTGGTCTAAACGGAGACATCCGAAGAAGAATACTGGATGGATTAGGAAGAAATATTTCCATACCATAGGCGAACGAAATTGGGTGTTTGCGGTTCCTGTAGTAAGCGATGAAGGCAGTAAAGACTTGATAGAACTGTACCAGTTGTCAGGTACAGTAATTAAGCGGCATAAGAAAATTAAAGGGGCGTATAACCCTTTTGATCCCGAATGGGAGATGTATGGCGAGCAGTTGCAACAGGAACGCATGTTGGAAAATATGCGTCACAAAAAGCAATTTATTCGTATGTACATTGATCAGGGGGGACTTTGTGCTGTGTGCAAATGCAAGATGACCAAAGCGACAGGCTGGCATGACCATCACATAGAATATCGTGTGCATGGAGGTTCTGATGCACTAGGAAATCGCGTATTATTGCACCCAAACTGTCATGCCCAAGTGCATAGCAAGAGTTTGAAAGTAGTAAAGCCGGCTCCCTTATGGGTTGCTTTGTAATATAGCGTTTCCTTTCTAGGGAACTTTTATAGTAGGCTTGAGCCGTGTGCGATGAAAGTCGCAAGCACGGTTCTTAGGGGGGAATGGGTCAGTAATGACCTGTTCCTACCCTCCTTTGTACCTCTTTTTATTATGTCCACAGATACTCTTATCACTTCCGCCAAACCTTCAGCAATTAATCCTAAGGTCGGTTTCGTCTCTCTTGGCTGCCCAAAAGCGCTGGTTGATTCCGAACAAATCCTAACGCAATTGCGTGCCGAAGGTTACGATACCGCTAAATCTTATGATGGCGCCGATCTGGTGATCGTAAACACCTGCGGTTTTATTGATGCCGCAGTTCAAGAGTCTCTGGATGCAATTGGCGAGGCACTGGCCGAAAATGGCAAAGTTATCGTCACAGGTTGCTTAGGGGCCAAAAAAGACGCCAATGGTAACGACATGATTATGTCTATCCATCCCAAAGTATTGGCGGTGACGGGGCCACATGCCTTGGGTGAAGTGATGGATGCTGTCCATTTGCATTTGCCTAAACCACACGAACCTTTTATTGATTTGGTACCGGCTCAAGGTGTTAAACTGACACCTAAGCATTACGCTTATCTCAAAATTTCTGAAGGCTGCAATCATCGTTGCAGTTTCTGCATTATTCCATCCATGCGTGGTGATCTGGTATCTCGTCCGATTGCCGACATTATGCTGGAGGCAGAAAATCTGTTCATAGCCGGAGTAAAAGAATTACTCGTTATTTCACAAGATACCAGTGCTTACGGGGTAGACGTGAAATTTCGTACTGGTTTTTGGAATGGCAAACCAGTCAAAACCCATATGACACAGTTAGTCGAGGCATTGGGTGATTTGGCAAAACAATATGATGCCTGGGTACGTTTGCATTATGTTTATCCTTATCCGCATGTTGATCAAATTATTCCCTTCATGAACAACGGACATGTTTTACCGTATCTTGATGTGCCATTACAGCATGCCCATCCAGACGTGCTAAAACGCATGAAGCGCCCGGCTAGCGGTGAAAAAAATATTGAGCGGATTAAAGCATGGCGCGCAATGTGTCCTGAAATTACAATACGTTCAACTTTCATCGCCGGTTTTCCTGGCGAAACTGAAGAAGAGTTTGAATACCTGTTAGATTTCTTAAAAGAAGTTGAGATTGATCGCTTAGGCTGCTTTGCCTATTCGCCCGTAGACGGCGCTACTGCGAATGAACTGGCGAATCCAGTTCCAGAAAATATCCGTGAAGATCGTCGTCGTCGCGTCATGGAATTACAAGAAGGTATCTCCAAAAAACGTCTGCAAGCGAAAGTTGGTAAAACGATTCGCGTGTTGATTGACTCTCTTGATCGTAGTGGTGGTGTGGGACGTTCCTCTGCAGATGCGCCAGAGATCGATGGTGTAGTCTATGTAAAACCGCCATTCGAGCCACATCGCAAACTTAAAGTAGGTGACTTTGTCGATGTCAAACTCACGGCAGCTGATGCTCACGATTTGTGGGGCGAGGCGATTTAAATCTATGCCGGCTCTGCATATTCAATTTAGAACTTTATCCCTAGCCTTAGTGTTTGTGCCGCTGTTTTTATCAGTCTCTGTTGTTCACGCGCAGCAAGACGTTGCTAATACGGTCACCAACGCGGCAGCTACACGAGTTACCACGTCCATTTTTAAAGAAGCACAAAGATGGCGTGGTAAGTTGGGAGAAGATGTTGTTGAAATGCGCCTACAGCCTAAGCTAGAAGATATTGACAGTGTCGAAGGTGACTACATTGTCTTTGGTGGAAACAGAAATAAAGGCAATAAAATCTTGTTGGCCGGCGAGGTCAATGGGACCACCTTGACTATGGAAGAATCTGAAGATGGTGTCGACGTTTCTGGTCAATGGGATGGTAAGTTAGAGGGCAAAATTCTGCGTGGCAAATGGCAGTCCGATGACGGTAAGACTATCAAAGATTTTATTCTCGAATTAATGCCGCCAGCAGTAAGTAAGGCTGGTAAATCTAAGAGAGCATCTCCGTTGCATTTGAAGACTGCACAATAATTCCTAGTCAAAGCTGGCTTTCCTGTCTGCTCAGAATATTAAAATTTGCATTGCCCAGCACTGAGCCTCAGATAACGGACTTATAAAATTGTCTCTTGCTGTGCTTCCAAGTAATCGCGTGATCTGTAACAATAGGTTCAACATCGCGTCAGAGTTTATATTAATCTCTGGGCGCTTCTATCTAAATTTCCGCGAGCGTTCATGATGACAATCCCAGGTACAAACACGACATTAATTCATTCTGATTATGTAGCACCAGATGGATTTGCGGCTTTTCCTACGGCGATTCATCACGCTTCTACGGTGTTATTTAAAGATGTTGCTGCAATGCGTGCTCGCAGTTGGCAAGATAAATCAGCCTATACATATGGTCTGCATGGAACGCCCACAAGTTTTACTTTAGAGGCGCGATTAGCTGAGATAGAGCAGGGCGACCATTGTTTGCTGGCACCTAGTGGCTTGGCTGCAATTACGCTGATCGATCTGGCTTTGTTGCAAAGCGGTGACGACGTTTTGATTCCAGATAATGTCTACAATCCCAATCGTGAATTAGGTGATTGGCTGGCAAGTAGTTTTGGGTTGAGTGTACGTTACTACGATCCGCTCATTGGCGCTGGTATTGCGGCACTAATCAAGTCAAATACCAAGTTGATTTGGACCGAAGCGCCGGGTTCTGTATCGATGGAAGTGCCAGACATCCCAGCCATTTGTGCCGCAGCGCATGCGCAAGGTGTGGTGGTGGCGCTAGATAATACCTGGTCTGGTGGATTGGCTTTCCCCGCCTTTGCGCATGGTGTGGATATTGTTATGCAGGCATTAACCAAATATCAAAGTGGCGGTTCTGATGTCTTGATGGGTGCTGTTATTACCAAAGACAAATTATTGAATCAACGTCTGCAATCAGCCCATATGCGTTTGGGTTTTGGCGTCGGTATGGATGATGCCTATCTGATATTGCGTAATTTGCCTAGCTTGAAATTACGTTTTGATGCGCATGATGCCAGCGCCCGTAAAGTCGCGACTTGGTTATCAACTCGTCCGGAGATCGATAAGGTTTTGCATCCAGCTTTGCCAGACTGTCCCGGACATCATATTTGGAAGCGCGATTTTAGTGGTGCTGGCGGTTTGTTTTCTGTGTTATTTGATAGCGCTTATACCGAGCAGCAAACGGACCGCTTTGTCGATGCCTTGAAGCTGTTTAAAATTGGCTTTAGCTGGGGCGGTGCGAATAGTTTATGCGTACCCTATCGTATTCAGCAGATGCGGACGACATGGCCAAATCAAGGTGTGCTGGTGCGTTTTAATATTGGATTGGAAGACGCCGATGACTTAATTGCTGATATTGCGCAAGCGATGTCTGCTTTATAGCACTCAGCTTTTCTCAATTATTTAAAAGACGTAAATTCTGCTGGAAAGGCGTATCCATGATGAAAAAATCAAAACTGGTCATGCTCGTTGTATTTGTATTGACCGGCTGTGCTACGCGCTCGTTAGAAGAGCCAGCCCCGCGTGGTCAAACTCCAGACGCAGGCAAAGCCGCGGCCCCAAAACCTGTGACCGCTCCCAGTTCTTCGACTGCTTTTACGATCAATGGATACAAACGCGATCTTGCTCAATATATTACAAAGCACAATGCGGATAAATCGTATTCAGAGCAGCCGCAAGCGTTGTTGCGGTCTGTCATCGTTTTAAAATTTATTTTGGCGTCAGATGGTAAGTTGATCAAAAGCGAAATTATGCGCAGTAATCACGACAAAGTGACAGAGGCGACTGCTTTGAATAGTCTGCGAGTCAGTGCACCATTCCCCAAGCCTCTACCACATCTGGTGCGTAATGGACGCTTAGAAATTATTGAAACTTGGTTGTTTAATGATGACGGCCGCTTTCAATTACGGAGTATTGCTTTACCGCAAATCGACGAGTAATGATTGATTTTCAGTATTTATTTTAAATATACTGCTGGCTAGTATATTTTAGTTGTCCAATGATTCTTTGGGTGATCGGGCATAATTAGTATAAAAAATAGGGAGTATATGAAACTCCCTAGTCCAATTGTAGCTTGTTTGATTTTTGACTACGCAAAAAAAGAGGGCTGGATTTTGATCCAGCCCTCTTTTCATTTCACTCCTTAGTTACCGGCCTAAGTCGGTAACTAAGGTGATGAATATCAGTTTCTCAACCCTTAAGCCGCTAACAGTTGACGCAATACAAATGGCAAGATGCCGCCATGCTTGTAATAGTCAACTTCAATTGGTGTATCGATACGCAACAAGACTTTGACTTCTTGTTTGTCACCATTGGCACGGTTAATCACCAGTGTCACTTGCTGTTGTGGCTTGATGTCATCTTCGATACCTTTCAGGTCGTAGGATTCTGTGCCTGTAATACCCAAAGAATCAACGCTGTCAGTACCCAAGAACTGCAATGGCAATACGCCCATGCCGACCAGATTAGAGCGGTGGATACGCTCGAATGAACGAGCGATTACAGCTTTAACGCCCAGTAATTGCGTGCCTTTAGCTGCCCAGTCGCGGGATGAGCCCGTGCCATACTCTTCGCCACCGAAGATCATCGTTGGCGTGCCTTCAGCAACATATTTCATCGCGGCATCGTAGATCGCCATTGGCTCGCCAGTTGGCTGGAACAGCGTTTCGCCACCTTCAACACGAGAGCCGTCTTCTTTCGCTGGAATCATCAAGTTTTTGATACGCACGTTGGCAAAAGTACCGCGCATCATGATTTCGTGGTTGCCGCGACGTGAGCCGTAGGAATTAAAATCTGCTTTCAGTACGCCATTTGCTTTCAACCAAATACCTGCTGGGCTAGATTCTTTGATTGAACCGGCAGGGGAGATATGATCGGTTGTAATTGAATCACCAAACACACCCAATGCACGTGCACCAGTAATACCAGTAGCAGCAGCTTTTGGCTCCATCGTAAAGTCAGCGAAGAACGGTGGCTCGGCGATGTAGGTAGAGGTTGGCCAGTCGTAGACTTGACCTTCTGCCACACCTTTGATGTTTTCCCACAATTTGCCAGGTGCACCTTTGACGTCAGCGTAGTTCTCTTTGAATGTTTTTGAGTTCATCGCGAACTTCATTAACTTCTGGATTTCTGCACTGGTTGGCCAGATGTCGCCAAGGAAAATATCTTTACCTTTTACGCGGCCAACTGGTTCAGTCATCAAATCTCTGGTCATATTGCCTGCGATTGCATAGGCAACAACCAAAGGAGGGGAAGCCAAGAAGTTGGAGCGAATATTCGGATGAATCCGGGCTTCAAAGTTGCGATTGCCGGAGAGAATTGCAGATGCCACGATATCATTTGCTACGATGGCTTCGTTCATGGCTGGTGTTAAATCACCAGCGTTACCAATACATGTCGTGCAGCCATAAGCTGTTACGCCGAAGCCGAGTTTTTCCAGATATGGCAACAGACCCGCGGCTTCCAAATACTTGGTAACAACACGCGATCCTGGTGCCAGCGATGTTTTAATATGTGGAGCAACTTTCAAGCCAGCTTCGACAGCTTTCTTAGCTAACAAACCAGCTGCCAATAGTACGCTTGGGTTGGAGGTATTTGTGCAAGACGTAATTGCGGCAATCAGGATATCGCCGTTTTTTACTTTAACGCCGTCTGCATTGGTGTATACCGCATCCAGATCTTCAGCTTTTTTATTGAAGCCGTTCTCTGAGGTTGGTTTAGCAAACAAATCAGCGAAGGTTGATTTGACGTTACCGATTTCAATCCGATCTTGCGGACGTTTTGGACCTGCCAAAGATGGTGCAACGGTGTCCAGTGCCAACGATACTTCCGTTGTGTAATCAATGTCACCAGCTTTAGGAATGCCGAACATTTTCTGGGCTTTGAAATAGCCTTCAAATGCATCGATCTCAGCTTTAGTACGACCAGTACCTTTAAAGTAATCAATCGTTGCTTCATCAACAGGGAAGAAACCCATTGTCGCGCCATATTCTGGTGCCATGTTGGCGATAGTTGCACGGTCTGTCAGAGATAATGTGCGTGTACCTTCGCCAAAGAACTCAACAAACTTGCCTACAACTTTTGCTTTACGTAGCAATTCTGTAATAGTTAATACCAAATCGGTTGCGGTGCAACCTTCACGCAACGCGCCTGTCAGGTTGACGCCAACTACGTCTGGCGTCAGGAAATAAACTGGCTGGCCAAGCATGCCCGCTTCAGCTTCAATGCCGCCCACACCCCATCCAACGACGCCAATACCGTTGATCATTGTTGTATGTGAATCTGTACCTACCAGTGTGTCTGGATAGTAGATATCATTTTTCTTTGCGTCTTTTACTTTATGTACGCCGCGTGCCAAGTATTCCAGGTTAACTTGATGGACGATGCCGAAACCTGGAGGTACAACGCCGAAGGTATCAAAAGCTTGCATACCCCATTTCATGAACTGGTAACGCTCGTTATTGCGTTGAAACTCCAATTTCATGTTCAGATCCAAGGCTTTCTTTTCACGGAAATGATCAATTTGAACAGAGTGGTCGACTACTAAATCAACTGGTACTAAAGGTTCGATATTTTTTGGATTTTTACCTTGTTTCGCAGCGACGTTACGCATTGCTGCCAAGTCAGCCAGCAACGGGACGCCGGTAAAGTCTTGCAGAACTACACGAGACACGACGAAAGGAATTTCGTCAGTACGGTCGCCAGTAGCGCTCCAGTTAGCGAGCTGCTTAACGTGTTCGTCAGTGACTTTTTTGCCGTCACAATTGCGCAGGACAGATTCCAGCACAATACGGATGGAAATTGGTAAGCGCGAAATCTTTACACCCAGATTTTTTTCTAGTGCTGGCAATGAGTAGAATTTGCCTTTTTTAGAATCTGAAATCTTGAAATCTTTCAGGGTTTTGAATGCATCTTTATACGCATTTTGGCTCATGGCTATTCCTTTTTTTACAAAAATCAATGATCAAAAAAATCTACTTATTAAATCACTTCAGTTAAATACGAAATGTACAAAACGCTTGTTTATTTCGCTTGCGATGCGGTCGAGAGTCGTTCGGTTTCTGCTACAACTTGATCTGGTGTTTTACATTCATTGGCTAACTGTTGGCCATGACGTGAATCTAACAACATACTTTTAGACGGAATACCGATAAATACAAATCCAGCTTTTTTATTTTCAAACCGGTTAGCACCGGTTGTCGTATCAATTCTGCTAAGACGATATAGACGTTTTTTCCAACGTATCGCAACGTGTTTATCATCGTCTGCGTTGGTATAAATAGTGAAGAAATTGCCGAGTTCACATTTGTAATCGAAAGTTTTATTTTCGGTGATGTCTGGTTCTAAATCATCTTCATCAGGTACAGCTTTTACTGGAGATAGTTTTTCCGCAATTTTATTTGTTTTGGCAGTTGCTTTTTTGCTGGTACTTGTTGTTTGCGCTTGTGACAAAAGTGGCGAACACAAAATGCTGGACGTGAGCGCCATAAAGCTGACGATGTAGATAATTTTCTTCATTCATATCTCCTGATTACATAAGTTCTTGGAACGTTGTTGAGTTTTATAACGATTACGATAAATCACAATAATATCAGCGCAGAATCTGGTAATGCTAACTGGCAGCGCTGGGCTTTTTTTAACAAAGTCCAATAATATCGGTAGCTGGCTCGATCATGTAGTCGTCCGTTGATCTGTATCGGTCCCCAGTCATTCTGTTGAGCCTCAATCAAAATTGTAATTGCCTCGTTAATTTCTGCAGTTCTTGGTGACAATGCTTTGACGATGGGCTTAATTTGATCAGGATGTATGCTCCACATTCTAGTGTAACCACATTCGATGCCTGCACGATTAGCATCACCTGCGACAATTGCAGTGTCTTTGATTTCAGTGGTTACATTATGTGACGCTACTTTGCCGAAACGATGGCAAGCTGCGGCAATCTCTAACTTTGCGCGCATGACTAATGGATGCGTAAACTGTCCTGGTGATCGCATTGCACTAGTCGGAATAGCACCATAATGCGATGAAATAAAATCCATAATGCCAAATGACAGGCACTCGACTTGAGGTAAAGCGGCAATTTGATGAGCGTTGGCCAACGCGCCGTGAGTTTCTATTAAGACGTGAATGGGTGCGGGACTTTGTCGAGAACTCGTCGCGTACTGGTTAATTTTCTGTATGGCTTTGATGACTTGCTCTACGCCATCAACTTTTGGCAGTACCCAATAGGCAATTTTTTCTGCGGCAACAGGTGCAATCAGATCAATATCTTGTTCAAAATAAGGGCTGTTGACATCATGTAGGCGTACGCCAATTCGCTGCAGATAATTACTCTCTGATGCAATCAGATTGCCAACAAGTTTTGCATGTGCGACCTCATTGCCTGCTGCGGCGCCATCTTCACAATCAAATGTAATATCAAATACAGCACCCAGCGCATTTTGCAGCGCCATAGACTTAAGCATGAGTTTTTCAGATCCGGCATAGTGATCACATACCGGCAAAAATGTCGGTTGTTCCTGATCCTGAAATAAAACTTGGGAAGGGTGCATCTTCACGCTATGAGAGAGGAAGTGATTTGGCAAGTTGGACATAGACTACGACCAACTTGCCTCTGATAAAAATCAGCCAACCAGGTGTTTTACGCCGTCACGCTCTTCTTGCAATTCTTTAAGCGTAAGGTTGATACGTTCTTGAGAGAATGCATCGATTTCTAAACCTTGAATAATTTTGTATTCGCCGTTTTCTGTTGTGACAGGAAAACCAAACATAGTACCTTCAGGAATCCCATAAGATCCATCGGAAGGAACGCCCATCGTTGTCCACTTGCCGTTAGTGCCAAGTACCCAGTCACGAACATGATCGATCGCTGCGTTTGCCGCAGATGCAGCAGAAGACAAGCCCCGTGCCTCAATGATGGCTGCACCGCGTTTGCCAACTGTTGGCAAAAATACGTCTTTATTCCATTCTTGATCGTTGATCAAATCTTTAACCGATGCGCCATCAGCAGTTGCAAAGCGATAATCAGCATACATGGTTGGTGAATGATTACCCCATACGCAAAGCTTTTCAATTGCGGCAACTGGTTTACCAATTTTTGCGGCTACTTGTGACAACGCACGGTTGTGATCCAAGCGCAACATTGCAGTGAAATTTTTGGACGGTAAGCTTGGTGCCGATTTCATTGCGATGTACGCATTAGTGTTTGCAGGATTACCAACCACCAAGATTTTTACATTGCGCGAAGCAACTGCATCTAATGCTTTACCTTGAACTGTAAAAATTTGTGCATTCGCTTCCAACAAATCTTTGCGTTCCATTCCCGGTCCACGTGGACGCGCACCAACTAACAGGGCAACATCGATATCTTTAAACGCAGTCATCGGGTCACTATGAGCGGTCATGCTGGCGAGCAATGGGAATGCGCAATCGTCGATTTCCATCATGACGCCTTTAAGTGCTTTTTGCGCTTTTTCGTCAGGAATCTCTAATAATTGCAGAATAACCGGTTGGTCTTTGCCAAGCATGTCGCCATTGGCAATGCGGAATAAAAGGGAATAGCCAATTTGGCCAGCAGCGCCTGTTACAGCTACGCGCATAGGGGATTTTGCCATGATGCATCTCCGAAGTGGTGTGAAAATTATGTCGACTTAACGCTTTATAATCAATTATTTCAAACTCGATTATTAGGCATAAAAAGCACACAATGATACCGTTGAAAGTAGGGCGCGTCAGCCAAATTCACAAGCGACCTCTAATTTCTTAATCTATCAATATTAAGCTTCAATCTTTATATCAATCTACGGTGTTTGTGGATTTCTACTTTACTTTGAATCTATAAGAACTAATACTGCTTGACGACTTTGGTGTTGGTTCTTGTCAACTCGTTCGTACGGGAGTTTAGGTTGGCTGGAACGAAGTGTCAATCAATATCTTATGTCTTATATAAGACATATTACTTGTTAATTTGTTGTGGACGGAATGCTACTTTCTGTGGTGAAATTGTGGTCTATGAATTCTACTGTGCCAACCGCCAATAATCAGGGTAATAATCCTAATAGCTCGACTGTAGGTGTTGCTGCGCCTGGTTATGTGACATCTGGCGCATCTCCTACTTTTAGCCCTTTATATCAGCAAATTAAAGCTTTGATTACACAGAGTTTGCAGTCGGGCGAGTGGAAGCCTGGTGAGTTGATCCCTAGTGAGATGGAATTGGCTAGTCGTTTTAAGGTAAGTCAGGGTACTGTTCGCAAGGCGATCGATGAGCTATCTGCAGAAAATTTGGTTGTACGCAGACAGGGGAAGGGTACATTTGTCGCAACTCATCATGAGGCGCGTTCCCAATTCCGTTTTTTGCGCTTGGTGCCAGATGTTGGCATTCCACATTATCCTGAGAACAGAATTATCGAGGTCAAGCGGCTCCGTGCACCAGCTGATGTTGCGCGTGCACTAGATATCAAGTCAGGTGACTCTGTTGTGTTTATCCGCAGAGTTCAATCTTTTTCTAACGTACCCACCATTTTGGATGAATTGTGGTTGCCAGGGGTGATCTTTAAGGGATTGACTGCTGAGCGCCTTAATGAATACAAAGGCCCGATGTACGGTTTATTTGAAACTGAGTTTGGTACTCACATGATCCGAGCGTCCGAAGAAATTCGAGCGGTTTGTGCTGATGAGGTTTCCGCTAATTTGCTTCAGTTAGATGTTGGTGCACCTTTGTTAAAGGTGGAACGAATTTCGTTTACCTATGGCGATAAGCCTGTCGAGTTACGACGTGGGCTCTATCTGACCGACCAGCACCATTATCGTAATGAACTGAGTTAATGCGGGTCATCTAAGACGATTATTGGCATTACGTGTCAAAATACGTATTCAGATTTCGCAGTAAAATATGACTATTTTGTAGCAAAATGTCTTTTTGGTTGGTGCAATGCACCAAAATAGGCGAAAATTATAAAGTTCATGTACAGACTAGTTAATGGGGAGATTATTTATGTCTGAAGTAGTAAAAGCCAAACCTCGCTACGGGGTGATGCGGCTGATTGATGCCACAGGATATCGGCTGCCACTAGCTGGATTCGTTTCTATTCTGCACCGCGCAAGCGGAATGCTGATGTTTTTGCTCTTACCATTCATTTTGTATTTATTGGATAAAAGCATTACTTCAGAACTGTCATTTGCAGTGCTTAAAAATTTCACTTCGGGTATTTTTGTTAAATTGATTATTTTGGCGCTGTCGTGGGCTTATTTGCACCATTTTTGTGCTGGTATTCGTCATTTGTTCATGGATTTTCATGTTGGATTGAATAAAGACTCTGCACGTCAATCTGCCGTTGGTGTATTCGCGGTGAGCCTGTCTTTGGCTGCTTTGATTGCTCTTAAATTATTTGGAGTATTTTAAATGGCAAATAACAATATTGGGCCTAATCGGTTTGTCACTGGTGCGCATTATGGTTTGCGCGATTGGTTGGCGCAACGTGTCACAGCTATCGTAATGGCGCTCTATACCCTGTTGTTACTTGGGTTGTTTTTAACGGCAAACGACTTTAGTTATGCAGGCTGGGCAGGTATTTTCGCGCAACAGTGGTTTAAGTTGGCGACTTTTGCTGTCTTTATGTGTTTGTTTTATCACGCTTGGGTAGGTATGCGTGATATCTGGATGGATTATGTGACGCACAGCGTTGCATTGCGTCTGGTGTTTCAAGTCGCCACTATTTTGTGGCTGATCGCTTGTGTCGGATATGCGGCACAGATTTTGTGGAGAGTATAACCGTGGCAGCAATCAAACCCGCAATTCCATCCCGCCGCTTCGATGCGGTGATCGTTGGCGCAGGTGGCTCTGGCATGCGTGCTTCCTTGCAATTGGCAGAAGCTGGCCTGAACGTCGCTGTATTGTCTAAAGTATTTCCGACGCGTTCGCACACAGTTGCGGCACAAGGTGGTATTGGCGCATCACTAGGTAATATGTCCGAGGATAATTGGTACTGGCATATGTTTGATACCGTAAAAGGATCAGATTATTTGGGCGACCAAGATGCAATTGAATTTATGTGCCGTGAAGCACCTAAAGTAGTTTATGAGTTAGAACATTTCGGTATGCCATTTGATCGTAACGCTGATGGCACTATTTACCAGCGCCCGTTTGGCGGCCACACTGCAAATTTCGGTGAAAAACCAGTACAGCGCGCATGTGCGGCTGCAGATCGTACTGGTCACGCGTTATTGCACACTTTGTATCAGCGTAACGTTCGTGCTCGTACTCATTTCTTCGTCGAGTGGATGGCAATTGATTTAATTCGTGATGCTGATGGAGATGTCTTGGGCGTAGTTGCCTTGGAAATGGAAACTGGCGAAGTGATGATGTTAGAAGCCAAGCAAACCATCTTTGCAACCGGAGGTGCAGGTCGTATCTGGGCTGCCTCAACGAATGCATTTATCAATACTGGTGACGGTATGGGTATGGCCGCACGCGCTGGTTTGCCTCTGGAAGATATGGAATTCTGGCAATTCCATCCAACTGGTGTTGCCGGTGCTGGCGTTTTGATTACAGAGGGCGTCCGTGGTGAAGGAGGTATTCTGGTCAATAGCCAGGGCGAGCGTTTCATGGAGCGTTATGCACCGACACTAAAAGATCTTGCTCCTCGCGATTTCGTTTCCCGTTCTATGGATCAGGAAATAAAAGAAGGTCGCGGTTGCGGTCCAAATAAAGATCACGTTATGCTGGATTTGCGTCATATCGGAGCGGATACCATTCAGAAACGATTGCCATCGATTCTGGAGATCGCACATAAGTTTGCTAACGTTGATGCGACCAAAGAACCGATCCCGGTAGTGCCAACTATCCATTATCAAATGGGTGGTATTCCAACTAATATTTACGGTCAGGTTGTTGCCCCTAAAAACGGTAACCCTAATGAAATAGTGAATGGTTTATATGCGATTGGTGAGTGTGCATGCGTTTCAGTGCATGGCGCTAATCGTTTAGGTACCAATTCGCTGTTGGACTTACTAGTATTTGGTCGCGCAGCAGGTAATCATATCGTTGCCAGCAATTTGAAGGCTCGCAGCAATAAGGATCTGCCAGCGGATGCAGCAGATCTTGCATTATCTCGTTTGGCCAAACTGGAAACTAGCACGGGTACCGAGCGTGTACAGGACGTCGCGAATGCGATTCGTAAAACAATGCAGTACCACTGTGGCGTATTCCGTACTGATGAGTTGCTGCAAGAGGGCGTCAAGGAAATCATGGAGTTGGATGAACGTCGTAAGCACGTCTCGTTCAAAGACAAATCTAAGGTGTTTAATACAGCGCGTGTTGAAGCCTTAGAATTGGATAATTTGATTGAAACCGCAAAAGCAACTATCACATCTGCTGCTGCACGCAAAGAGTCGCGTGGTGCTCATGCGCATCGTGATTATGAGAAGCGCGACGATGAAAATTGGATGAAACACACGCTATGGTATTCGGAGGCTAATCGTCTGGATTACAAACCAGTTGTTACCAAGCCGCTGACTGTAGAGACCTTCAAGCCTAAAGCACGTACTTTCTAAGAATTGCGAAGAGAATAAAATGGCACGTACACTCAAATTTAAAATTTATCGCTACGATCCTGACAAGGATGCAAAGCCTTACATGCAAGACCTTACAGTTGAGCTGCAAGACACAGACAAAATGTTGCTGGATGCATTGCAACGTATCAAAGCTGACGTTGATGATTCTCTTGCCTTGCGTCGTTCATGCCGCGAAGGTGTGTGTGGTTCAGATGCAATGAATATTAATGGAAAAAATGGCTTGGCTTGTACCACTAATTTGAACGAGTTGACTGAGCCTATTGTTTTGCGTCCTTTACCCGGTTTGCCAGTCATTCGTGATCTGATCGTGGACATGACGCAATTCTTCAAGCAATACAACTCCATCAAACCATATTTGATGAACGAGTCGATTCCGCCTGAAAAAGAGCGCCTGCAAACGCCTGCAGAACGTGAAGAATTAGATGGCTTGTATGAATGCATTTTGTGTGCTTGCTGCTCTACATCTTGCCCTTCGTTTTGGTGGAATCCAGACAAATTCGTTGGCCCTGCCGGTTTATTGCAAGCCTATCGTTTTATCGCAGATTCACGCGATGAGGCGACAAATGAGCGCTTGGATAACCTAGAAGATCCGTATCGTTTGTTTCGATGCCACACGATCATGAATTGCGTTGATGTTTGCCCTAAGGGTCTTAATCCGACCAGGGCGATTGGCAAGATTAAAGAGTTAATGGTTAGGCGAGCTGTCTAGTCGTTGCAGAATTTAATCGAGTAAAACAATCGAGAGCTACAAGTTCGTTGTTCCACGAATGTTGAATTTGGAGCTCTTATTTTATGTAATTTTTGTTTTGCTTCAAACGGCAGTCTCAAGAATTGCATGAAATATGAATTCAGTATTGAAAGCAATTATGTCTGAAACTAAAATCGTATCCCATCAAAGTGACCCCGTAAAACGAGCTCGCCTAAGGTGGCGCTCCAGACGCGGTCTTTTGGAAAATGATCTCATACTCACTCGTTTTTTAGATTTACATGAGACATCTCTTACAGATGATGAAGTGGATGCTTTTGGTCGATTGATGGAATTGCCTGATAATACTTTGATGGACCTTATTCTGGCTAAAAAGCAACCAGAAGCTGAAGTTGATTTGCCGCACGTGCACGCACTTTTGGCTCGCTTGCAGATTGCCTGATGTTGATAGAGATTTATTGATAAAAATTTTCTCTCGTTTTTTTGATTAACGACTCAACTCTATGTTGAAGGAAGAGCCATGACGAATTCTGATACAAAAGCCACACTATCTTTCTCTGATGGTTCTGCATCATTAGAAATGCCAATTTACAAAGGTACAGTTGGTCCTGACGTAATCGATATCCGTAAATTGTATGGCGCAACAGGGATGTTTACTTATGATCCAGGCTTCATGTCAACGGCAGCATGTAACTCGTCGATTACTTACATTGATGGCGACAAAGGCGAACTGCTGTATCGCGGCTACCCCATTGAACAACTAGCGGTTAATGGTGGTGATTTTTTAGAAACTTGTTTCCTGCTATTGAACGGTGAGTTGCCAACAGTTGAGCAAAAGGCTGAATTTGTTGCTACTGTAACGAATCACACTATGGTGCACGAGCAGATGCAATTTTTCTTCCGCGGCTTCCGTCGTGATGCACATCCGATGTCTGTTCTGGTGGGCACAGTAGGCGCTTTAGCGTCGTTCTACCACGATTCCCTCGATATTAATAATCCGCGTCACCGTGAAGTATCTGCAATTCGTTTGATCGCAAAAATGCCAACTCTTGTTGCTATGGCTTATAAGTATTCCATTGGGCAGCCTTTTGTTTATCCTCGTAATGACTTGTCATATAGCGCTAACTTCATGCACATGATGTTCTCTACGCCATGTGAGCCATATAAGGTAAATGAAGTTTTGGTTCGTGCTTTAGATCGTATTTTGATATTGCATGCTGATCACGAGCAAAATGCATCTACTTCCACAGTTCGTCTAGCGGGTTCGTCTGGAGCAAACCCATTTGCGTGTATCGCTGCTGGTATTGCTTGTTTGTGGGGCCCTGCACACGGCGGTGCTAATGAAGCAGCTTTGAGCATGCTAGAAGAGATTGGAAGCGTTGATAATATTTCTGAATTTATCGCCCAAGTAAAAGATAAAAACTCTGGTGTAAAGTTGATGGGCTTCGGTCATCGTGTTTATAAAAACTATGATCCACGTGCTAAATTAATGCGTGAAACTTGCTATGAAGTACTGCAAGAACTCGGTTTGCAAGATGATCCATTGTTTAAACTTGCGATGGCGTTAGAAAAAATTGCGCTGGAAGATGAATACTTCGTTTCTCGTAAATTGTATCCAAATGTCGATTTCTATTCCGGCATCGTCCAACGTGCACTCGGTATTCCGACGTCCTTATTTACGGGTATTTTTGCCTTGGCTCGTACAGTTGGCTGGATCGCGCAGTGGAAAGAAATGATTTCTGATCCAGAGCAAAAAATTGGTCGACCACGTCAATTATTTGTCGGATCTCAGACGCGTACCGTATTGCCCATTGATCAGCGTGGATAGTTGGTATTGAAAAAAAGCGAGTCAGCTAGACTCGTTTTTTTTTACATTAAATATGCTATGCTTCAGTTAGTAAGTAGATTTTTAGATGTAAATTCATTTTTAATTCAAAAAAGTTATTTTTTTAAATATACGAATGACAGTTTTGATTTAAAAGTGGAGTAGTTAGAAACCAGCCCTTCCCCACAACTTGATGTGCAATCCGCTAACCGGTCAGGCCGTGTCGCGGAAGGTTAGATTAACCCGCTAATCTCGCGAAACGCGAAGAAAGGTGAGCAAGATGATGCAACAATATAACGCTAACTCGTATTTGTTCGGCGGCAACGCGCCGTACGTAGAAGAACTTTACGAAGCGTATCTAAACAATCCCGGATCTGTTCCTGATAACTGGCGCGCGTATTTTGACGCGATGCAAAACGTTCCTGCGGTCGATGGCTCAAGTAAACCGGACGTAGCGCACGCACCTGTGATTGCTTCGTTTGCTGAGCGAGCCAAACAAGGTCCTATTCGTACAGTCAGTGCGAGTGCCGACGCCGAAATGGGTCGTAAACGTGTCGCTGCACAGCAATTGATTGCTGCCTATCGCTTCTTAGGTAGCCACTGGGCGAATTTGGATCCTTTGCAACGCCAAGAACGCCCTAATATCCCAGAACTTGAAGCTAGTTTTTATGGCTTTACAGACGCTGATATGGATATCCAGTTCAATATTAGCAATACTTATTTTGGGCCAGAAACCGCATCATTGCGCGATTTGCTGAATTCTTTGCGCGATACTTATTGTCGTTCGATCGGTGCTGAATTTATGTATATCAGCGACCCAACTGAAAAGCGTTGGTTACAACAAAAGCTGGAGTCCATTCGTTCGACTCCAAGTTTTTCCGCTGAAAAGAAAAAACATATTCTTGATCGCTTGACCGCAGCAGAAGGTTTAGAGCGCTACCTTCATACTCGTTACGTTGGTCAAAAACGTTTCTCACTTGAAGGTGGTGAGAGTTTTATCGCCTCCATGGATGAGACTATTCAACGTGCCGGTGAACGTGGTGTTGAAGAGATCGTTATCGGTATGGCGCATCGTGGTCGTTTGAACGTGCTGGTCAATACTCTGGGTAAGATGCCACAAGATTTGTTTGCTGAATTTGAAGGCAAACATGGTGACGATCTGCCAGCAGGTGACGTTAAATACCACCAAGGCTTCTCATCAGATATTTCCACTCCGGGCGGACCAGTCCATTTGTCCCTTGCATTCAATCCATCCCATCTTGAAATCGTTAATCCAGTAGTTGAGGGTTCGGTTAAGGCGCGTATGGAGCGTCGTGGCGACAAGGATGGTTCTCAAGTTTTGCCAATCTTAGTCCACGGTGATGCTGCGTTTGCAGGGCAAGGCGTTGTCATGGAAACGCTGAACCTCGCGCAAACACGTGGTTATGGTACTGGCGGAACGGTGCATATCGTGATCAACAATCAGATTGGTTTTACCACATCTGATCCGCGCGATTCCCGTTCTACTTTGTATTGTTCCGACGTCGTAAAAATGATTGAGGCACCTGTATTGCACGTCAATGCAGATGATCCTGAAGCCGTTGTTCTGGCAACGCAGATCGCTTTGGACTACCGTATGGAGTTCAAGAAGGATGTCGTTGTTGATATTATTTGCTACCGCAAGCTAGGTCACAACGAGCAAGATACACCAGCGCTGACGCAGCCTCTGATGTATAAAAAAATTGCTCAGCACCCTGGTACTCGTAAAATGTACGCCGATAAATTGGCAGCGCAAGGTACGATCCCAGCTGATGGTGGCGATACGATGGTCAAGGCTTTCCGTGATGCTATGGATGCAGGTAAGCATACGGTTGATCCGGTCATCTCCAACTTCAAGAACAAATATGCAGTGGATTGGATTCCTTTCCTAAACCGTAAATGGACTGATGCAGCAGATACAGCAGTACCTCTTTCTGAGTTGAAGCGTTTAGCTGAGCGTATTACGACGGTACCAGAAAGCTTCAAGCCGCATAGTCTGGTTGAAAAAGTTCTGGGCGACCGCGCAACCATGGGTCGCGGTGAATTAAATCTTGACTGGGGTATGGGCGAGCATCTTGCCTATGCATCTTTAGTTGCGTCTGGTTATGCAATTCGTTTGACGGGTCAAGATGCCGGTCGCGGTACATTTGTACATCGCCACGCGGTTTTGCATGATCAAAATCGTGAGCGTTGGGATGCAGGTACTTATATTCCTTTGCAAAACATTTCAGACAAGCAAGCTCCATTCGTCGTGATTGATTCTGTATTGTCAGAAGAAGCTGTATTGGCATTTGAATATGGTTATTCCACTGCAGAACCAAATACATTGACAATCTGGGAAGCGCAATTCGGCGATTTCGCTAACGGTGCTCAAGTTGTTATCGACCAATTCATCAGCTCCGGCGAAGTGAAATGGGGTCGTGCTTCTGGTTTGGTGCTGATGTTGCCGCATGGTTACGAAGGCCAAGGTCCAGAGCATTCATCTGCACGTCCTGAACGTTTCTTACAGTTGTGCGCTGACAATAATATGCAAGTAGTTCAGCCGACGAATGCTGCGCAAATTTTCCATCTCTTGCGTCGTCAGATGATCCGTCAGTTCCGTAAGCCTTTGGTCATCATGACGCCGAAGTCCTTGCTGCGTAATAAAGATGCGGGGTCTCCGTTGTCTGAATTAGCAAAAGGCAGTTTCCATACAGTGATTGGCGAAGTGGATGACAAGATCGATGCCAAAAAAGTGAAGCGTGTGATCGCTTGTTCAGGCAAGGTTTACTACGATCTGGTCAATGCACGTAAAGAGCGTGGTCAGACTGATACGGCGATTATCCGTGTGGAGCAGTTATATCCGTTCCCACATAAGAGCTTCTCAGCTGAGTTGAAAAAATTCCCACAATTGGCTGAATTGGTTTGGGCACAAGATGAGCCGCAAAATCAGGGACCTTGGTTCCAGATTCAGCACAATATTTTTGAAAGTCTGGATGAAGGTCAAAAACTGGCATATGCCGGTCGTCCAGCTAGCGCATCGCCTGCTGTAGGTTACTACGACAAGCACTACGCACAACAAAAAGCATTGCTGGATACGGCATTTTCTAAACTCAAAGGCTACGTCCTGACTAAATAACGATCTTGTATTGACTGTGCATATTCATTACGCATAAATCAATTAGTGATCCGTGGCGCAGCAGAAGCTGCTGCGCCCAACAGATATCCGAAACGGAGAAAAAACATGGCAATTATCGAAGTAAAAGTACCGCAGTTATCCGAGTCAGTTGCAGAGGCAACTTTGCTCACATGGCATAAAAAAGTTGGTGAGTCCGTCGAGCGTGACGAGAATTTGATTGATGTAGAAACGGATAAAGTTGTTCTGGAGTTACCTGCGCCAGAAGCCGGTATCATTACTCAAATCATCAAACCAGACGGTAGTACCGTCGTCGCTGGTGAAATCATCGCCATTTTGGATACTGACGCATCTGCCAAGGTTAGTCCGCTCCAAGTCACCGCACTCCCAGTTGCTTTAACAACTGATCCAGTAACTGATGCAATCAATAGTCTTGCTGCTAAATCTGCCGGTGTTGCAATGCCAGCTGCTGCAAAAATTCTCTCTGAAAACAATATGTCTGCCAGTGCAATTGATGGCACAGGCAAAGACGGTCGCGTTACCAAAGGCGACGCCTTAGCCGCAGTTGCAAAACCTGCCGTTGCAGCGACCGCACCAGTAGTTGCGCCAATCGCAGCACCGGTTGCAAGCAAGCCAGCTTTGCAGCAAGTCAATGCGCCGGCAATGAACTTAGGTGATCGCCCTGAAGAGCGCGTGCCAATGAGCCGTTTGCGCGCCCGTATTGCAGAGCGCTTGTTGCAATCTCAATCGATGAATGCAATTTTGACGACCTTCAATGAAGTCAACATGGCACCAGTCATGGAATTGCGCAATAAGTACAAAGACAAATTTGAAAAAGAACATGGCGTTAAGCTGGGTTTTATGTCTTTCTTCGTCAAAGCTGCCGTTGCTGCTTTGAAAAAATATCCGGTTATTAATGCTTCTGTTGATGGCAATGACATCGTGTACCACGGCTATTTTGATATCGGTATTGCAGTCGGTTCCCCACGTGGTTTAGTGGTACCTATCTTGCGCAATGCGGATCAAATGTCGATTGCTGAGATTGAGAAGAAAATTGGTGAATTTGGTGCAAAAGCCAAAGACGGCAAACTGACACTGGAAGATTTGACTGGCGGTACGTTCTCCATCTCCAACGGTGGTACTTTCGGATCGATGTTGTCCACACCGATTATTAATCCACCGCAATCCGCAATCTTAGGTGTGCATGCAACTAAAGACCGTGCTGTTGTTGAAAACGGTCAAATTGTAATCCGCCCGATGAACTATCTTGCGATGTCTTACGACCACCGTATCATTGACGGCCGCGAAGCAGTTTTAGGTTTGGTCGCAATGAAAGAAGCATTGGAAGATCCAGCTCGCTTGTTGCTAGATCTGTAATATGAACTTCGCTGACGAAATCAAACGTCTGCACGAACTACATCAGTCGGGCGCACTGACTGATGCCGAATTCGCGCAAGCCAAGGCTAAGTTGCTGGCGTCGAATGAAAGTGCTGAACAATCATGGTCTGGCACTGATCAAACGATCAATCAATTAAATCAGTTCCGCCGGTCCAGAAAAGATCAATGGCTAGGTGGCATTTGTGGTGGTCTTGGCAAACTTACCGGAGTCGAATCCTGGATCTGGCGTTTGCTTTTCGTTATGTTCACTTTCTATTTTGGTTCTGGTCTGGTGGCTTATATCCTTGCATGGATATTTATCCCGGAAGAAGAATAAATAGAGCGAACACAATCTGAACACATCAGGAAAATATTCATGAGTAAACAATTTGATGTCGTCGTTATCGGCGGCGGCCCTGGCGGCTATATAGCAGCGATCCGTGCAGCACAGCTCGGTTTTTCCACCGCATGTATCGATGCATGGAGTACTGATAAAGGTACGCCAGCATTAGGCGGCACCTGCACCAATGTTGGTTGCATTCCTTCCAAAGCTTTGCTGCAATCATCCGAGCATTATGAGCATGCCGGCCATTCCTTTGCAGATCATGGTATCGAAGTCAAAGGCCTGGCGCTTAACATCGGCCAAATGCTGGCACGTAAGAACACCATCGTTAAGCAAAATAATGACGGTATTGTGTATCTCTTTAAGAAGAACAAAGTAACGTTTTTCCACGGTCACGGGTCTTTTACCAAGGCAGTTGAAGGCGGCTATGAAATCAAAGTCGTAGGTAAAACAGAAGAGAGCATCGTTGGCAAGCATATCGTTCTGGCGACGGGTTCTAATGCACGTGCTTTGCCGGGTGCGGAGTTTGATGAAGAATTGATTCTGTCCAACACTGGCGCCTTAGAGTTGCCAGCAGTACCGAAAAAACTGGGCGTCATCGGTGCCGGTGTAATCGGTTTGGAAATGGGTAGCGTCTGGCGTCGTCTGGGTGCTGATGTGACTGTGTTAGAAGCTTTGCCAACCTTCCTTGGTGCAGTGGATGAGCAAATCGCAAAAGAAGCGCACAAACTGTTTGTGAAACAAGGTTTGTCCATCAATCTCGGCGTAAAGATTGGCGAGATCGTCAAAGGTAAGAACGACGTTACCGTCAATTACAGTGATGACAAAGGTACTGTACATGTAGCGGTATTCGATAAATTGATCATCTCTATCGGTCGTACACCTAACACTAACGGCTTGAATGCGGATGGCGTTGGTTTGAAACTCGATGAGCGTGGTTTTATCGCGGTTGATGGTGATTGCAAAACTAATTTGCCAAATGTCTGGGCGGTTGGTGACGTCGTGCGTGGCCCTATGCTGGCACACAAGGCAGAAGAGGAAGGCGTTGCAGTTGCTGAGCGCATCGCTGGTCAGCATGGTCATGTCAACTTTAATACGATTCCCTGGGTTATTTATACTTCACCTGAGATCGCCTGGGTTGGTCGCACCGAGCAACAGTTGAAGGCAGATGGTGTCGCTTACAAAGCTGGCACATTCCCATTTATGGCTAATGGTCGCGCCCGTGCTTTAGGTGATACGTCCGGGATGGTCAAATTCTTGGCGGATGCGACGACGGATGAAATCTTAGGTGTACACATTGTCGGTCCAATGGCATCGGAGTTGATCGCAGAAGCTGTTGTAGCAATGGAATTTAAAGCCTCATCAGAAGATATCGCCCGTATTTGTCACGCACATCCTTCTTTGTCGGAAGCGACTAAAGAGGCGGCGTTGGCAGTAGACAAACGTTCGTTGAACTTCTAGTCCAGAACGATTTTTGAACATGACGCCGCTGATGGGATAAATATCCTCTCAGCGGCGTATTTATTCCTAAGCGGTAAAAAATGAATGTTCTAGAGTTTTATCAAGAAGCCCTGACCAAGCGTGGTTTTCAAGCGGATGCTGCACAACAACTCGCAGTCGATCGGCTGCAACAATCCTATGATGAATGGGTGGAATACAAATCCAAGCGCGCCAACAAGTTCACCCGTTTGATCACCCGTCCCGATGTACCACGCGGCGTGTATATGTGGGGAGGGGTAGGGCGTGGCAAATCGTTTTTGATGGATAGCTTTTATTCTGTCGTGCCAGTTGTGCGTAAAACTCGTCAGCACTTTCATGAATTTATGCGTGCAGTCCATCGGCAATTGGATGAGTTGACTGGTGTAGCAGATCCGCTGGATGAAGTCGCACGTCGCATTGCTAAAAAATACCGTCTGATTTGCTTTGATGAGTTCCACGTGTCCGACGTGGCTGATGCCATGCTCCTATACAATCTGCTGAACGCCTTGTTTGAAAACGGTGTCTCATTTGTCATGACATCCAACTATCAGCCCGACACTTTATATCCAGACGGACTGCATCGCGATCGTATGTTACCCACCATTGCGTTATTGAAAGACAAGCTGGATGTCTTAAATGTCGATTCGGGTAACGATTACCGCAAGCGTGCGCTGGAACAGGTTGATGCTTATCTTACACCGCTCAATGCAGCGACCGATAAAGCGTTACGGACAGCATTTGCCAAACTGGCAGACACCGCAGATGAGGACTCCAGAGTCAATATTGAGGGCAGGGACATCAAAGCCTTACGTCGTGCCGGTACTGCGGTGTGGTTTGATTTCAGCACGCTTTGTGGCGGCCCCCGTTCGCAGAATGATTATCTTGAAATTGCCAGCCGTTTTCATACCGTGATATTGTCCTCGGTTCCGCGCATGTCGGCAGCAATGTCGTCTGAGGCACGTCGCTTTACCTGGTTGATTGATGTGTTTTACGATAACAAGGTCAAGCTGATTATGTCGGCTGAAGTGCCTGCAGAAGAGTTGTACACACAAGGTACATTATCGAATGAGTTTCACCGCACCGTATCGCGTATTATCGAGATGCAATCGCGTGAATACATGGAAACCGATCAGCGGCACAGTACTGATACTCTTACTTAACTTATTCTGAAAGCTTGATCTATGACACCGTTTCACCGCAGATTTACTTATTTGTCGTCTGTCCTGGCTATTGGTTTATTCAGTTTTTGCTCAGTATCCTCTGCTCAGATACAAGATCCACCTTTGACGCTAGATGAGTTGGCTAGTGTTGTCGGAAAACTGGATCAGACGTATGCACCAAAAGCCATTCAAACCGTCGAAGCTGCCGATGCCGCATTAGCCCAAGTAGAGCCAACCCAAAGACAATTGCAAGCTTGGTATATTCGCACTCAACACACCTGTTACGAACGTTTTTTCGTCAACTCTTGTCTGGACAACGCCAAGCTTAGTCGCCGCAAGCATTCTGTTATTTTGCAGCGTATCTCAGTAGAAGCAAAAGCTTATAAACGCAAAGAGCATATTGAAGAACTAGATGCTGAGTTGAAATTAAAAAATGAGCAAAAACAGTTGGACGAGCAGAAAAAGCAATAGCAATGATAATGCGCAATGCATGGTGTTGCCGGGTTGGCACCGAATACCGCGTTATTGTTGCGCTGCTTAAATAGCGAGATCAATATAAATAAATCCCCTAAAATATCTAAAAAAAGGGGAGTATGTGCCAAAAATAGTCTCAATGTCCATAATAAACATGGACGTTAAAATATACTATGGGTAAGTATATGTGCTGTCTAAACGCCGGTTTAGGCGTCAGCTATAGCGCCAATCTAATGTTTAATTCAATGCTAACTTAGGTGCGAATTCAGGTGCGAATTCAGGTGCGAATTCAGGTGCGAATTCAGGTGCGAATTCAGGCGCAAATTCAGGCGCAAATTCAGGCGCAAATTCAGGCGCAAATTCAGGCGCAAATTCAGGCGCAAATTCAAATCTCACTCAAACGAGTCAGCGCCTCTTGCAAGGTCTGCTCTTGCTTAGCAAAGCAAAACCGTACTATGCCGGATTCGTTTGCTTGCTGGTAAAAGCCCGATAGCAGAATTGCTGTCACATCACGATTACTCAATAGACGGTGATTCTGGTGCCGTTTAACTGTGTTTTGACAATCGGTTCCTTGACCGCTTTTGCAGTCATTATTCTACGAATGGCTGCTACAACGACCTCTGGATTGGCGACTTGTATTTGATGGTCAGAATCGACGATAGTCGTGTTGGCGTTTGGGTAAAGTCCCTCGACCATAGCGGCTAGTTTGGAGCCAGAATCAGTAACGCCGAAATCGACAGCAATTGCGCCTGCTGATTTGGGGACGTTAAACAGTCGCTCTACAGGAATTTTATTTGCCCATGGTAATGCAAGAACTTCTTCGCCGGTATTGAAGATTTGGTCTATCTCTTGATTAATTACCTTACTAAAAAAGATCCGTTTGGCAATTCTGGTATAAAGCGGGAAGTCGGCAGTTTTTTTGATGACGCCAGGATAGACGGCATCAACCAGAACAACACCCGCAACGTCCTGGGGATACATCCGGGCAAATAGTTGCATGTACAACCCGCCTAATGAATGACCAGCCAGCAGATAAGGTGGTTTTGAGCCTTGGTGTTGCAAAGTCTTGCGTAGTTCTTCCACAATCGTTCGGCCATCACGTAGCGCTTCCGTTTCATCACTTTTGCCATAGCCGGGACGGTTGCAGGCAAATATGGTCGCCTCGTTTTTAATATCTTCAATAACTTTGCTCCACTTATCCAGAGTTTCGCGTGATCCGTTTTCAAATACGACGATGGCTTTGGATTTGGTAGTCTCAATCTGCAACACTTCAATATTGTGATTGTTGATCTTTTCGATTCTGCTTTGTGCATATGTATTGAGTGATATGGCGAATGCGACGAAAGCGAGAGTTAAGCGTAATAGCATAATTGAATCCACAGGTTGAAAATCCTGAGATTATACGAATGACAATTTGAAATTAGATGTGAAGCGACAAAGCACAAAATCTTCGGGATGAAATGCAATATTTGACCGATAGCCCGTATTGGTGAAAACCAGCAGAAAAGCTAAAGGGAAATAGAAGAGGAATTAAAAAAATAGGGAGTATGGTTAAATATAGCACCTACGTCCATGTATATACTAGGTGCCGTAAATATACTCTATCTAAGTATTTATATTTCCTGCAGGCGTTGCAATGCGGCATGCAAGGTCTGCTCTTGCTTAGCAAAGCAAAACCGTACTATGCCGGATTCGTTTGCTTGCTGGTAAAAGCCGGACAGTGGAATCGTTGCCACACCTATTTCGCTAGTCAGCCAGCGTGCAAAATCTAGCTCTGACTGATCAGAAATTGCTGAATAATCGACACATTGGAAGTAAGTTCCTTGTGCTGGCAGCAACTTAAAGCGGGAGTTTTTTAAACCGTCGCGGAAAAAATCCCGTTTTTGCTGATAAAACGCAGGCAAGTCCAGATAGGGTGCAGGATTTGCCAAATAGTGCGCCAGTCCCAACTGCATTGGCGTATTGACAGTGAATACATTAAATTGATGCACTTTGCGGAATTCTTGCATCAGTGCGGCCGGGGCGGTGACATAACCTACTTTCCAGCCAGTGACATGATAGGTTTTGCCGAAGCTGGAGATAATAAAGCTGCGCGCCGCCAGTTCTTCGTAACGCGCCAGTGATTCATGACGCAAGCCGTCAAATACCATATGCTCATACACTTCATCCGATGCAATCAGCACCTTGGTGTTGCGCACTATTGCTGTCAGCGATTCAATATCGGTCGTGCTCAGTACAAATCCGGTGGGATTGTGCGGCGAGTTCAGCATAATCAGACGGGTTTTATCCGTGATCTTGGCAGCTAGCTTGTCCCAGGGAATGCTGTAACCGTCCGGCCCTAGTTCCATTGACACCAATACCGGCACGCCACCAGCTAAGCGGATGGCTGGCACATAGCTGTCATAGGCAGGTTCAATCACGATCACTTCGTCACCGGCGTGTACGCAAGCCAGAAAAATCGTCAATATGCCCTGAGTTGCACCCGCAGTGACGGTGATTTCTGTTACCGGATCGTAGCTATGGCCATAAATTGTGTGGATTTTTTTAGCGATTTCGGCTCGTAATAGCGGCAGACCAGGCATTGGAGGGTACTGATTATGCCCATGACGCATCGCACTACTGACTGCATCCAGTAAAGCGGGATTGCAATCAAAATCAGGAAAGCCTTGCCCCAGATTGACCGCATTTTTCTCCGCAGCCAAAGCCGACATAATCGAAAAAATCGTCATGCCGACGTCGGGCAATTTAGAGCTGAGTTGCAATGTGGGATTGAAAGAAGTCATCTGAATCAGATTGAAAGGTGTGATCAAGAAGAGCAATACCAACTAGTCAGATTAGTTAGCGGCATTGCTCTTGGGTACTAAATTAGACTAGTTTAGTGTTCTTAATATTGCATTGAATAAATTTACTTAGTTCCGAATAAACGATCACCCGCATCACCAAGACCAGGGATGATGTAGCCATGTTCATTCAGGCAATCGTCTATCGATGCTGTCAGGATAGACACATCAGGATGCGCCGCTTGCATCACTTTGATGCCTTCGGGTGCAGCCAGCAAGCAAACAAATTTGATTGACGTCGCGCCACTTTGTTTGATGCGAGTGATCGCCGCTGCTGCCGAATTGCCGGTTGCCAGCATAGGATCGACGACGATCACTAAACGTTCTGCGATATCTTCTGGCACTTTAAAGTAGTACTCGACCGGCTCCAATGTTTCAGGGTCGCGGTACAAACCAATATGACCAACGCGTGCCGCCGGTAACAAATCCAGCATGCCATCCAAAATACCGTTACCAGCGCGCAGTACTGAGATGACGCACAGCTTTTTGCCGCTGATAGTCGGCGCCTCGATGGTCGCCATCGGGGTTTCTATCGTCACTTTTTCTAAGGGCAAGTCGCGGGTGACTTCATACGCCAGCATCTGGCTAATTTCACGCAACAGACGGCGGAAGTTATCCGTGGTCGTTTCTTTGCTGCGCATGAGAGTGAGTTTGTGTTGCATCAGAGGGTGTCTGATTTCGGTCACATAGTCTGACAAGATAATTCTCCGTAATGAGGTCGGGGGTCTGAGTTGAGTCACAGATGACAGACCCTAGCGTGTCCAAATTGAACCAGCCGTTATTTTACGTCCCCAAGCGCATTCATGGGCGCCGGCAATGGAATTGTTTCTGTTTATCTTCATCAATAACTAGCTCTGATTTGATCCCGCCTTCGTAAAAATTGGAAATGAAGGACTTTTCCGCTTCTACTCCGGCAATTGTTTGCAAATCGTTCATTGATAATCCATGTTAAGAAGTTCCGGTAGGGCGCTATCCACAGTGCCAAAGGAGCGGTCAGACAATCAGGAGCATGGCATGGACGCAAATCAAACATTGTTAAACAGATTATCCTTAGGGTCGTACCCGATGGACGCTGGACAACGAGACGATTTCCATACCTCGGATGCCGCGCTGGAGTCGCATTCTCGCATCGACGTAAAAGGCATACGCGAAGCCATCGCCCGCGTAGAGGCAGAAGCTAGAGCCACCGTCGCTACGGAGGCAAGGACACAAGCCGAAGCCCGCGCCCGCGCGCTGGCAGAAGCCCGTGCCGAAGCCGAGGCAGAGTCAGCCAATCTGGCGCAAGAGAAATTACAGTTAGAAGAAGAAGCCAGTGCCAGTAGCCATGCCCGCTTGCAGGCAGAGCGTCAATCGCGTGCCGCCAGTCAGGCCAGAATTGCCGCCGATAGCCAAGAAACACAAGACATGCAAGAGCGCACCAGATTAGATACCCTGGCGCGCGAGCAAGCAGAAAAGCGTTCTAAGCTAGAGCTAGAAGCCACACAACGCGCCAGCGAACAATTGCAAGCCGATACCGAAATTAACGCCAAAGCCAAAGCAGCTGCAGAACGATTAGCCAAAGAAAGCCAAAATGCTCGCAACTGGGCGGCAGAACGTTTTGCCGCATCCCAGGCAGCTAAAAACGAGGCCGAAGAACGTGCACGTGCCGATGCGCGGATGGTCGAGCTAGCTCGTGAGCGTGAGCGGCGCGATAAAGAAGCACGCGAAACCACAGAAATGCTCGCCAAAGTCCGTAGCGAAGCACTGCAAGTCAGCAAAGAGCGCGAACAAGCAGAAGCCATGGCGCTCGAATTTGCCATCAACCGTGCTCCGGCAGAAGTCCGCGCACGCGAAGATGCACTTGCCCGCGTCGCCGTAGAACAAGAGCATGAAGCTATTGCCCAAGCCCGAGCAGAATCAGATCGGCGTGCCACTGCAGCCATACAATTACGCATGCAATCCGAGCTGGAATTGCGTAATGCGTCCGCCAGAAGGGAGCAAACTGAAGTCGTCGCCGCCACCACAGCCCAAGCCCGTCGTGATGCGGAAGAACGGATAGAGCAAGTTACCCAACAAAGGATACAAACCGAAAAAGAGCTACAGTCCAAGGCCCTGATCCGTATCGAAGAAGAGCAACAAGCCGATGCAGAAAACCGCATCAGATTAGAAGCAGAAGCACAAGCGACCGAACAGGCCAAACAGCGCCGTATTGCAGAACTGCATGCCACCAAGTTAGCCCAGCAACGCATGCAAGAAGAACAGCGTGCCGTCATGTTGGCTAAACAGCGCGCCAGCATTGACCAGCAAGCTGAACAACTCGCCCGCGAACAAGCCGATGCAGAACAACAAGCGTTGAAGGCAGCAACGTTTCAAGCCACCGTCTTAAAGCAAACCTATGTCGTCGCGCAGCAAAAAGCCAAGAGTGCATTGGAATTGGCGCAGGCAGAAAAATTAAGAGCAGATGCCGAACAAAAAGCAGCCTTGGCGTTGCAGCAAAAACTCCAGGCAGAGCAACAAAAAATAGAAACAGCCAATGCCCGTGCGCAAGCAGAGCAAGCCCGCGCCGCTATTTTAATCATGCAGCAAGAAGCCGAGCAAACTGCCCGTATTGCGGCAGAGACTAGCTGCACGGCAGAGAAGTTAACCTTGGAAAAAACCATGGAACAAGTCGCCTTGCAACAACAGCTTGCTGCCGTTAATCTCAAAAAAGAACAAGAAGCCAGCGAGCTGGTTCGGGTTCAACAGCAACGCAATGATAACGAGCTAAAAGCACTCGATGCAGTACAAGAAAAACTCATCGTCGAGCGCAAACGTGCTGACGCAGTTCAGCAAGTATTAAAGCTGACGCAAGAAAAATTAGTAATTGAACAGGTCGCCCAGATTGAGACAGAATCACGCATACGCGCAGAACAAGAAGCCAAAGCCGTAGCGCAAGCCAAAGAACAATCCGAGCGCGAGCAACGACTGGCCTTAGAAGCATCTGCTACAGCAGAAAAATATGCGTTAGAACAAGTCCGTGTACAAACGGAAATGCAACGCCAGGCGGCCAAAATTGCGCTGGTCAAAACCCGCCAGGTAGTAGAGCAAACCAAGGCTGAACAAATCCGTTTTGAAGCAGAACGCGACGCCGCATTAGCAGCACAAGAAAAACTCGAAGCCGAGAAAAAAACTGCAGAAGAAATCATTGCCCGTGCCAGCGCCGATCGCCAGCATGCGTCCTTGTTACAAGCGCGTCAGGAGCAAGAAGTGCAAGCGCGTGAAGCACGTCAGGCATTGATCGAGGCAGAGCAGTTACGCTTACAAAAAATCACTGAACACGCTGCCTTACAAAAACAGACCGCTGCCAATGCACAACTAAAAGTGGCTGAATTAGCCGAGCTGCAAAAAACCTTGCAGCAACGTTCAGAATCCGAGCAAAAAGCGCTGGATATCGTGCAACAAAAATTACAGGTAGAAAAACAATTATTGGCTGAAATTGATGCCAAAATCAAACTAGAGCAAGAGCAAAAAGAAGCGCACTCGGCCCGTTTGCAAACAGAGCAACAAGCAAAAATAGCAATAGAAGCACAAGCCAAAGCCGAACAAGAACAATTAGTACAAGCGAAGGCGCAAGCAGAGGCAGAGCAACAATCCGCCATTGCCGCAGAGGCGCGTGCCGTTGCTGCAACTCATTTGTCACGTTTAGAAAAAGAAAAAGCTCTGGCACAACAAAGTGCTTTGGCTGCGCTGCAAGACAAACTGATTTTAGAAGAGAAAAAATCCAAAGCAGTACAAGAAGAAAAGCAATTGCAGCAAGATCGCCTCGCTGCAGAAAAAATCGCCACCGAAGCCGCAATCGCAAAAGCAGAAGCAGAGCGCCAGGCCAATGTGCTGGCGCAAGCCAGAGTGATCGCAGAACAGCAAGCAAAAGAATTGGCAGAAGCTAATTTGCAGGCAGAAAAAGAGCTGCATGAAAATGTCAGAATCTATGCCGATACCAAGCACAAAGCACATCAACTTACTATAGAAAAATCGCGCAAACTATCTGACTTAGAGCACGTTGCACGTCAGCGGCTAGAAGCAGATGCAGCACTGGTAGCAGCAACTGAAGCAAAAATACAAACAGAGCAACAGGCCTTGCAAGAAACTACCGCCAGGCACAATGCAGAGCAAGCCCTGACTCAGTTTGCACAGGCAAAACAAGAGGCAGAAAATCTCGCCAGAACCGCTATCGAAGCCAACTTGATCACCACGCAACTCTTGTATCAGGAGGCTGCCGCTCAGGCCGATGCGCAACAGTTGGTACAACAACTCGCTGAACAAAATCTGCAAGAACAACAAGCTTTATCTGCACTGATCGCACAACGTCAGGCAGCAGAGCAAGCGACACAAATCTCTATCCAGCAAAGACAAGATGCAGAGATACAAGTGTTGCTCATCGCAGAGCAACGCCAGTTGGCGGAAGAAGAAAAAAATGTCTTAGTACAAGCACGTTTGCAAGCAGAGCAAGAGGCCAAGCTCAGCGTAGAGCAATTCAATTTCCATGAAAAACAATGGCTGACAATCTCGGTAGAAGAGTCAATGGTCAAGCGGCAGGCTGCTACTGCCTTACATGAAAAAACACAATTGCTGATTGACTCCAGCGCAGCAGAGCAAGTACGTTTAGAGGCAGAGCGCGAGCTAGCACAACAGCTACAGAAAAAATTAGAGGCAGAACAACAGGCGCATGTTTTTGTACAACAACGACTGCAAGCAGAAGCACAGTTGGCACAAACAGCCATTGATATTGCAGAACAAGAAGCCCAGGCCGCAGCAGAGGTACAACAATTACTGGCGACTCAGCAGGCGTTGTTTGCCGCATCTGCTGATCACGCAGATGCGCAGCGTGAAGCAGTCCGTACCGCAGAATTAAAAGCGCAGGAAGCTAGCGAGTTAGCTCGTTTAGAAAATGAAAAAGCCGCCAACGAATTGCTGGCATTAAGCCTGATCCAACAAAAACGTGCAGCAGAACAAATCGCTGCGGACGAAGCCGCACAAAGAGTGCAAATCGAGCAAACCTACTTGGCCTTGTGCACTGCCAAAGCCTTGGCAGAACAAGAGGCAAAAGCTGCAATACAGGCAAAACAAGAAGCAGAGCAAGAAGCCGCTACATTTGCGCAGCAATATGCAAGAACACAAGAACACAATGCCAACCTGGCGCAAGCTCATGCTGACCAATTATTGGTTTTGCAGCATGCAGAATTACAAGCAGCAGAGCTGGCGCAAATTAAATTGCTGGCAATGGAAGAGCAAGCGCAATTACAAGCAGTCACCATCAAACAAAATCAATTGGCAATGGAGGCCATCAGCCAAAAAATGGAATTTGAAAAAGTACTCGCTGCAGAGGCAGAGCAACGTCTTCGTATCGAACAAGAATTGTGTCAGCAAAGTGCAGAGCGAGTCGCCTTAGAGCAAGCTGCCAGCATCGCCGCACAAGAAAAACTAGCAATGGAACAAACATTGAGCCATGCAGCACAAGACATTATCAACGCACGTGCCAATCTTGAGGCTGAGTTGAATCATCAAACCAGCTTGCAAACTGAGTTGGATGCAAAATTGGTCGAGGCAGAGCAAAATCGTTTGCAAGAGTTGATGCAAGAAAATCAGGCGATTGACCAGGCACTACAAAGTCAGCAAGCCATTAATGAAGAAATGCATCAAAAAATGCTGCGTCGGATTGCACAAGAACAAAAAACCAATGACTTGCTTCAAGAGAAATTGATGGCTGAAAATCAGGCTGCGATTATCGCTGATGCTGCCGCTGTTCAGGCGCAACAAGCAGTGCAGCAAGCGGCAGAGCTAGTGGCAACACGTCTGCAACAAGCACAGGCCGACGCTGATTTACTCAAAGAGCAATTTCAACAAGAGTTGCAACTGGCTGAACAATTAACCGAGCAGCAAGCAGAACAATTGCGCCTGCAATTACAGCAAGAGCATCAACAGGCAGAAATAGTAGCCAATGAACTGATCAGCCGCTTATCGCAAAACCAGGCGACCAGCGCAGTGTGGCGTCAGCGCGCCCAAGAGATGTTGTTGCAAGCGCCAGTTGCTGTTGTCATGCCGGAGATGACAGCAGCGCCGAGCCAAACATTGCCACCGTTCCGCTTACGTACCTCTGTTGTGGCAGGCGTATTGGCATTCGCCGGAGTTGCAACAGCAGCGACTTGGGGCACGCTCAGTTTTCAACAAACGTCACAAGCGGCAGTAGTAAAAAATAATGCACCGGTGGTTAGCCAAACCCGCCAAACTAGCCAAGTCAGTCAGTTAGCACAAAAAATACAAAAACCGGATGCGTCTTTGCGTATGTCGTATCAAATTGCGAGCGTAGATAAAGCAGCAAAGTAAACATAAGCCAGCGTCAGGTTTTGGGAGAACTACCGGGATAACGATCAGATTGCTGCTGAAGCTTTTAGTAAATTATTTCATAGTGGATGTAAATATACTTGGGGTAGGTATATATTAGTTGTCCAGGTAATCAATGGACTATATGGCGTAAATTTAAAAAATATAGGGGAGTATGTTAAAATACTCATGAATTTTTTGATAAATTAGAATGGAAAAATAGACAAGCTCTAGCGAGCTATTTTCTTAAGATCTTGTTTTCCATCTGTTTTTTGACCTGATGCCATAGAGCCTCTTCCGGGGCTCTGTGCTTTTTGTCAATCGCCGAGGCTATCGATCAAGTCACGGCCATACGCTAGGTGAGCCACATCGCAAGCCATAGCGATAATTTTTCCAATCGTCTGCTTGCTGTGGTTCGTGCTCATCCACCAACCCGAGTCAAGTTTCACGTAGCTAAGGTCTGTTCGGTTTAGGTAGAGCTCGCTTGAATCCTTCGCCAGATACCGACGGGTTCGTCCGTGCTTAGGCAGACCAGCAAACCGTTCCCCGAACGTGGAGTCTCGTTTTATGAACAAGTCGAACACCTGCCTAAGCGTGTCGATCGCATTGCGGGTCGGGTAGAACTGTCCCTCAAACGAAAATCCGGTCGACCCCTGTGGTGGTACGGTTTGCTGCGGTGGGACGCCATGAGGTGGCGGCGTGTATGCGGGCTGTGCAACAGTTTTTGCGGCCATGTTGGTCGGCGACTGAGTGAGCTTGATTAAAGGTTGGGCTGGTGGTCGACCCTGAGGAATTGGCTGCACCGCACAGCTTGCAACGCTTTCCTTCAAGAAGGTCGCCACCATGTCGGGCCCAGGTTTGAAGCCGCACAGGCTCCCAACGCGTTCGGCGATTATCTCCAACAGCATCTCGTCCTCTTCCGCGATTATCTGTTGCCATGCCGTAGGCAATGCGTTTAGCATCTGCCGCTCTTTGGAGACATTGCGGTAGTCGTCGCGTGCTGCTTGTATCGCGGCTCCTGATGCAACCGCCGAGTGCAGCAGGTAGCGCTCCAATCGCTCCGCACATTCCTTGACATTCCGGTCTACGATATCGAGCTTGTAGACCCTGCGTTCGTCGTAGGCTCCTTGCTCGCCTGGCAGGAAAAAGTTCCACTCGCGGCCATCGGTCAAGATCGCCATCGGCACGCCGTCGTGGTATGCGTATTCGAACAACTGTCGCTCCGCCCCGTCGCTCTGGCCGATCTGCTTGACCTCAATGAAGGCAATGGGCTTGCTTGGCGGGTTGCACAAGGCGAAGTCAACACGCCTACCGCTCAACGAATACTCGGGCCATACAATGTTCGTGTTGTATGCGGGCCAGCCCAATGCATGCAGGAGCCTCAGGACGATACCCTGTGAAACCGAGGCTTCGTTGGAGAAACTGCCCGCCTTGATGCCAACCCGGATTGCTTCGATTTCTCGTTCAATTGCCATATGTAACACTCCACAATATTAACCGTACTTATATTACAGGAGGCAAGGTTGCCATACAACTTTGCCTCTTCGGTATGATATTGTCCGCTGAAATCCTCCAGAAATGGCGGTTTGCTCGTTATGTCGCACTTATCGCCAGCGGTGAGGGCATTTCTGGATTTTTTGGTGGAGCGGTTTGCGACGGTGCCTTGGTAGTTAAGTCAAGCGCTGGTATCAACTACAAGGCCCAAAGTGGAGTTGCGAGATTTTGTCCTATCGGAATCGGATGCTGAATTGGCCGTCTCCGGTTCTTGCTGGCGTTTAAGTTGTTCTAATGCAGCCTTTTGTGCATCGAGCGCCTGCAATTGTTGGATCTGCATTTCTACTGCTTGTATTTGTATCTGCAATAGCTTCAGCTTTTCCTTCGCTCCTGGGGTGGTATCTTGGGACACATCTCTTAATTCCTTCATGAGACCGACAAGCCGCTTTTGTAGCGCCGCAATCGCGCTACTGCTATCCGAACCGTTGCCAGCTGCGGCCGTTATCATGCCCGATCCGACCGATCTGACCATGTGCGTCCCCATTCATATTCATTGATATCAAACACCATTGTTAGTGCTGAACTATACCTATACGCGAGAGCAAAAAATCATACCTATTTTAAAAAACGCAATTTTGGCCGAATTTAGCTTTTTAAGCTTGATTGGGACTTGCGAAAAATTGTCCCTGCAAGGCTAGCGACGAAGCTGGGCGGTTTTGCGTAAGTCCTATTGATCAGCAATATTAGTTTTTATACCTTACGTTTGCCATTACCGGCATTACGCCCACCATTATTATTGGCCGGATTTTTTGCTTTAGTCTTTATAGGAGTTTTAGCGACGGGATTTGTAAATACTTTAGGTTTTTTTAGCTTCTTCGGTTTTTTCAACACTTGTCCAGCCGTGTTGGTGACGGGCACTCGGTGCTCGGCTTCAAAGCCTGGTTCTTCGATTCGCTGTAAGGTATTTTTCGTCAGTATTTCTATCGCTGCCAGTAGCTCTACCTCGTCCGCGCAGACAATAGAAATCGCCTCGCCTGTGGCGCCAGCTCTGCCAGTGCGGCCGATGCGATGGATGTAATCTTCTGCTACCGTCGGTAAATCAAAATTGACGACTTGTGGCAAGTCGTCGATATCTAATCCACGTGCTGCGACATCGGTTGCCACCAGGATTTGTATCTCGCTGGCCTTAAAACTGTTTAAGGCACGGAGGCGGGCAGGTTGTGGTTTGTCGCCATGGATGGCATCTGCTTTAATGCCTTTGGCGATTAAAGTATCGACCAGTTCATCCACACCTTTACGGGTTTTGACAAAGACCAGCACCTGACCCCAGCGCCGCTTTTTGAGCAGATGGCAAAACAATTCCGCCTTGCGTTTTTTGTCGACTGGGATCATCCACTGCTTGACACTTTTTACTGTGGTATTGCGCGGACTGACTTCAATACTCAGTGGATCGTTCAGCAAGCCTTTTGCTAGGGTACGAATAGCGTCTGAAAATGTGGCAGAGAACAGCAAAGTCTGGCGGCGCTTTGGCAGCGTCGCCATGATGGCATCTAATTCGCGCGAAAATCCCAGATCCAACATACGATCTGCTTCGTCCAGTACCAAGGTTTGCAGTTGATCAAACTTTACCGCGTTTTGGCTATGTAAATCGAGTAAGCGCCCCGGTGTCGCCACTAAGACATCCAGACCTTTCCGCAACTTCATCATCTGCGGATTGATGCTGATACCGCCATAAGCAACTGCCATGCGTAAGGGCAAACTACCGCCATAATCGCAAAAGCTTTCATACACTTGCTCGGCCAGTTCACGCGTGGGCACAAGTACCAAAACACGCACAGAATTGCTGGCAACTTGCGGGCCTTCCATGGTCAGTCGCTGTAATAGCGGCAGTGCAAAGCCTGCGGTTTTACCCGTGCCGGTTTGCGCCGCTGCCATCAAATCACGACCGGCTAACACAGCAGGAATAGCCTGCGCCTGAACCGGAGTAGGGGTTTTATAACCGAGAGTATCGAGCGTGCTTTGCAGCGCGTCGATCAAGCCGAGGGAAGCAAAAGTCATAGAAGAAAATAGTAATTACTCGTGGTGACTAAAGGACGTCGCCGAACAAGGATCTGGCGAGGCATACAATCAAAGCCAGACTCAGGTAGATTATGCTGCCATGCCCTTACTTAACATACTGGCGACCAGTTCGTTCAAACCAACGTCGCGCTCTTTTGCCAACGCATGTAATTGTGCGACCAGATCGCTATTGAGCTTGACGGCGAATGGCACCAGACCCAAAGCCTGATCAAGTTTGCGCTGTTCGCGCTTATCGATAACGACCGCATCGGTTTTGCCAAAAGCAGCACCCGGCGCATCCATCTTACCCATCAATTTTTTGGCATCGCTCTTTGCCATTCCAGTTTTTTTCACTTTGATTGCCTTGTTAATTTAAAGGACGCATTTTACGCAGTATGTGGTGGGGCGGGCTGTTTGTTTTGATTTGATATTCCAATCTTGATATTGCCGCCTAGATCAGCGTTTAAAAGCCAGCAGTAAAACTCCGCCAGCGACCATGGTAATACCTGCCCATTCGCGCAGGGAAGGGCGTTCATCCAGGAATATAAATGCGAAAACAACCACTAACACCAGACTCAACTTATCAACCGGCGCGACCTTGGATGCGTCGCCTATTTTTAGAGCCCGGAAGTAACATACCCAGGATGCGCCAGTAGCGAGGCCAGACAAAATCAGGAACAACCAGGTTTTCGAGGATAGCTCAAAAGGATTCGACCATTTGCCGGTATAGGCGACGAATGCGGTTAGTACAACAACGATGATCGCAGTGCGGATTAATGTGGCCAGATCAGAATCCACCCCCTGAATGCCTATCTTCGCAAAAATAGCGGTCAATGCCGCAAATACAGCGGAGAGGATCGCCCAATAGAACCAGCCTGTGGATGAGGCCATGTTTTTCTCCTTTTAAAGATTTATCCATCATAAATCTAAACCATACGCAGCATTGACAAAAAATTACTCCGCTCATTTAGAGCAAGGAAAGTAAGACGTTTTAGCGAACCCGTTCTCCACGCCAAGCTTAATGAGCGCGTCAGTCCAAATGAGATGGATACTGGTTGAGTATAGTTGTTAGCAATATACTCCCCATAAAATTTATTAAAAATGTCTGATTGTCCAAAGAATATATGGACAATTAAAATATACTTACTATGAGTATATTTATTTACAGAGATTGATTTAACCTACATTGGTAATCTGCATGTACGCATGCATGACTCAATCAGACCAAAGTATTTAGCTTCATCCAACGCCAAACCCGAAGATATTTCCTAAACATTTCCCAAACATTTCACCTTGCCGCACTGCAAAACATGTGCTATCTTATAGTTTGCTATCTAACTATTAGTCTACTTATCTTATGCCCTCTATCGAAGAACGATTTTCCGCCGCATTACACAATACGGCGCGTACCTGGCGCCAAGCGCTGGACCGGCGCTTGAAGTATTTGGGTGTTGGCCAAGCAAGCTGGATGGCGATTGCGAGTATCGCAAAGGCCGGTAAGCCTTTATCGCAAACCGAGTTGGCTAATTTGCTGGCCGTGGAAGATCCGACCATGGTTGCGATGATTGATCGCTTGGTCAAAGCAGGCTTGGTCAACCGGGTGCCATCGCAAACTGATCGGCGGGTAAAGCAAGTGGTACTAACCGATGCCGGTAATGAGATTTATCTGAAAGTGAAAGCCGAAGCCGACGCGTTTCGGGCTGAATTTTTGTCTAAGATTGATCAGGAAAAACTGATCGCTGCGACCGAATTATTAGAAGCATTGCAAGCGGCGGCGGAGTTGGCGTAATGAGCAGTGCATCTTCTGCCGCCTCGGGCGGAGCGACTATCCCCACAGTTGACGATCCCAGCGTCAATCGTTTCATGATCACGATTTCTATCATGCTGGCGACGATTATTCAGGCGCTGGATGGCACCATTGCCAATGTCGCGTTGCCACATATGCAGGGCAGCTTATCAGCGTCGCAAGATCAAATCACTTGGGTATTAACCTCATTTATTGTAGCGGTCGCCATTACTACGCCTTTGACTGGCTGGTTGTGTGATCGCTTTGGTCAAAAGAATATTTTCTTGATTTCTGTCGCCGGTTTTACGTTCGCCTCAGTCTTGTGTGGTTTGTCCGGTTCCCTGGGGCAGATCGTTGCTGCACGCTTGTTACAGGGGGTATTTGGGGCAGCGCTGGTGCCTCTGTCGCAAGCGGTTTTACTGGATATTAATCCGCGCGAAAAGCATGGTTCTGCCATGGCCGTTTGGGGCATGGGTGTGATGATAGGGCCGATTCTTGGCCCGACGTTGGGTGGCTGGCTGACGGATAGTTATAACTGGCGCTGGGTGTTTTTTATCAATGTGCCGCTGGGCACGATGGCGTTTTACGGTATCTGGAAATACATCCACAAAACGCCGGCAGCACGCCGCATGAGTTTTGATATGTTTGGTTTTGCCACCTTGAGTATCGCGATTGGTTCTTTGCAAATGCTGTTGGACAGAGGCGAGCAGAACGATTGGTTTTCTTCTACCGAGACTTGGGTAGAAGCGATCATTCTGGCGATGAGTTTTAGCTATTTTGTAGCGCATACCGCGTTACGGCCGGCGGGTAAATCGTTCCTCGATTATCGGCTGTTAAAAAACCCTAACTATGTGACGGGCCTGCTGTTTATTTTTATCGTTGGTATGGTGCTGTTTGCAACGCGTGCTCTGGCGCCGTCCATGCTGCAAGGCTTGATGGATTACCCCGCCAAAATTGCAGGCCTTGTTACCGCCCCTAGCGGTCTTGGCACCATGTTGGCGATGATGGTGGTAGGACGCCTGGTGGGCAAAGTTGATCTGCGAATTTTATTGGGTGTTGGCTTCTCCATCACCGCATTCTCGCTATGGCAAATGACCCGTTATACCTTGGTGCTATCGCAAAGCGATATTGTCTGGCCCGGCGTGATTCAGGGGATTGGACTGGGCTTGGTATTCGTGCCTTTGAGTGCCGCGACTTTTGCCACACTTACGCCAGAAATGCGCGCTGACGGTACCGCGATTTATAGTTTGGTTCGTAATATCGGCAGCAGTATTGGCATCGCTCTGGTGCAAACGCTGTTAGTGCGCAATACCCAAATCGCCCATTCTTCGCTGGTCGAAAAAGTCACCAGCACGAGTGCGGCTTTTCAGGACAGCACAGTCGCCTCGGTCTATAACCTGGCGACAACCACCAGCTTGACGACATTAAACGGCGAAATCACGCGGCAAGCATCGATGATCGCTTACGTCAATGACTACTGGTTGATGATGATCATGACCCTGATGGTGATCCCACTGTTAATTTTGATTCGTCCGCCGAAAAAGAATGCGCCGATAGAGATTGATCACGCGGCGATGGACTAAGGACATGGCGATGAATACTGCTAAAAAAATGGCAATCACTTATTTTCAAACCAGATTAACAATCTGCTTTAACTCATCTCAAATCGTGAAAAATACGACTGTGAAAAATTCTTTCTTACTCAAAAGAGCTGCGCAGCTTGCGCTTATGTTGGCTATTGCTGGCTGTGCCAGTATTCCACCAGATCAAAATCTGTTTCCGCAAAAAGATATCGCAAGCGCACAGCTGGCATCAGACATTAAATTGGCAAGCGAAGGGTGGCCGGACAAGCAATGGTGGATGCAGTATGGCGATGCACAATTAAATCGTCTGATCGCACAAGCTCTGACCAATAGTCCAAGTCTGGGTACGACTGCCGCGCGTATTGGTTCTGCCAACGCAGCGTTGAAGATCAATAGTGCTGATCTGGCACCCGAGATTAATTTTAACGGACAGGAAACCCGGCAACGTTATTCCTCCAATGGCTTGTTTCCAAAACCGATTGGTGGCAGCTATTACACGGAAACGATTCTACAAGTGCAGGCGCGATATGACTTTGACTGGTGGGGAAAGCATCGGGCACAAATCGTCGCGGCAGTGGGTGAAGTCAATGCGCGTCGTGCCGATTATGCGCAAGCTGAGTTAACTTTAGCGACAGCGATTACGCAAAGTTATTTCAATTTACAAAGTCAATGGGCACTGCTCGCCAGCATGCAAAAAAGTGTCGCTAAACAAAGCGACATCGTGGCAGATAAAGCGAAGCGTGTTCAACATGGTTTGGCAACCGCGGATGACCAGCGGATGGCCGATGCAGAACTCAGTCGTATGAATGGACAGATTGCACAGATCGAAGCGCAAATTGGCGGAGAACGCGAAGCTTTGCGCGCTTTGATTGGTGGTGATAGCACAGCATTAGCTGATTTAAAACCGCAAGAGTTGCATGATATTTCTCACGCGCTACCCGCTAAATTAGGCATGGACTTATTGGCCAGAAGACCGGATTTACAAGCATCGCGCTGGCGTGTCGAAGCATCCTTGAGCCGGGTAGAAGCGTCGCAGGCGGCGTTTTATCCAGATATCAATTTAACCGGTTCCTTAGGTTTAGATTCTTTATCGCTAGACGATTTGCTTAAATTTGCCAGCCGCACTTTATACATTGGCCCGACCATATCCTTGCCGTTGTTTGATAGCGAACGTATTCAGGCCCAGCTTGGTGCCAGTCGTTCGCAACGCAATGAGGTGATTGCCGATTACAACCAAAGCGTTTTCATTGCTGTGCGTGACGTGGCACAACAAGCGATCAATGTGCGCGGCATCGATAGCAAGCTGCAACAACAGCAAAAAATAGTACAGACCAATGCAGAAATGCTCCGCTCAGCGCAGGCTAAGTTAAAACGAGGTCTGGCAGAGCGCGGAACAGTCATCAGCGCAGAACTCGCCTTGTTAAGGCAGCAGGACGATATGTTGCAACTGAAAAATCAGCAACTGCAGGCAGAGGTATCTTTGATTAAAGCGCTGGGCGGCGGTTATCTGGCTGATCCGGTAATGCTGAATACAAACTTCCATCAGCAAGCGGCTCAGAGTCATTGATACATAAGTCATTACTCTTCAGTCAAATTTTTTTAAAAAATTAGCCCAAAGTAAAACAGATTAGCACTCACTGTAACTAACAAAATCAACAGAAATCAACGGAATATTCGCCATGACGACCGACAACGACAATCTACCGAATTCTAATAAACGTAAGTTCGTTTTATTAGGGATCACCTTATTTTTTATTTTGGCAGGTATTGCCTACGCCATTTATTACACTTTGGTTTTATCGAAAGAAGTAGATACCGATAACGCCTACGTCGGCGGCAATTTGGTCACGCTGTCTTCGCAAGTCACGGGCAATGTGCAAGAGATTCGTGCAGATGAAACCCAGTTAGTGAAAGCAGGCGCAGAGATATTAAAGCTCGATCCGATTGACGCCAATGTCGCACTGAGCCAGGCAGAAGCTCGCCTTGGTACGACAGTAAGACAGTTGCGTGAACGTTATTCGAATGTGGCGCAATACGAGGCGACTATCGAGCTTAAAAAGTTGAGCTTAAAAGATGCAGCAGATGATCTGGCGCGTCGCCAGCCTTTGGCCGCTGACCATACCTTGTCCGGTGAAGAAGTCGCACATGCAAAGCAAGCTGTCGATAACGCGAAAGCTTCGCTCGACGTAGCAATCAAGCAGGCAGATGCCAGCCGTGCTGCGGTCGCCGGAGTGAGTCTGGTGGATAATCCTAGCGTCTTATCTGCAAAAGCGGATTATGTACAAGCCTGGCTCGCGGCTCGCCGCAACGCGGTACTAGCGCCGGTTACTGGCTACATTGCCAAACGCAGTGTTCAAGTGGGTAGTCGCGTCACTCCGGGTACAACATTGATGTCGATAGTGCCGCTGGATCAGCTATGGGTTGATGCCAATTTTAAAGAATCAGAATTGCAAAATATCCGTCTGGGACAAGCTGCCCGGATCGAGGCAGATGTGTATGGCAGCAAAGTGGTGTACCACGGCAAAGTGGTTGGATTATCCGCAGGTACTGGCAGCGCTTTCTCCTTGCTGCCTGCACAAAATGCCACGGGCAACTGGATTAAAGTCGTCCAGCGGGTACCAGTGCGTATCTCCCTGGATCCAAAAGAATTGGCAGAACACCCTTTGCGCATCGGCTTATCAACGTTGGTCACTTTGGATGTGAGTCATCTCGATGGCGCAACATTAGGCGCACCAATGCCCGCAGCGCCGGTATATGCGACCCAAACGTTAAGTCAGCCTGTGCAAGAGGCAGAATCCGCCGCCGACGCGATTATCAAAAAGAATTTGGCGAAGTAAATCAAGGCCGTAGATCAGCTTGATGATCGGAAGCGATTTAACCGAAGTCGGTCGGTGTTGAATATGCAGACCAATCTTAGTATCAAGCTGAAATAGCAGAGCGCAGTGCATAGGAAAAGTCCTCTATGGTCTGCGTTTTTACATTGAGCTTACCAAGAGTTTGCCAACCGTAAAGCTCGCAGGCTAATCAGAGTTCAATTGATGACGTTAAATATACTAAGGGTAAGTATATTTAATTGTCCATATAATCATTGGACAATAAGACATATTATTAAAAAATTAGGGGGAGTATATTGATTTTCCTACTATTCTCACCTTCGATTCAACCGGCAGTTTCAACTACGATTTACTTTTACGCTGATCAAATAAAAACTTCATCAACGCAATGCTGGCGATCAAACTGCCGACGGTGCCGACCCACATCCAGCCACCGTTAACGTACAAGCTACTGCCAATACCCGATCCGGTTGCACCACCGGCAAAAATACAAGTCATGTAAATACTGTTGATGCGACTTCGACTAGCCGGGTCTAGCGCATACACTTCCCGCTGACCAATCACCATACTGATTTGCACGCATAGATCCAGCAATACGGCAGTGATTCCCAATCCGATCACACCTAAAGCGGGGATCATAAGCGAAGGCCAAAAACTCAAAATGGCACCGATCATCGCCATCAAACTACCGATGCGCCCATGTCCCGCATCTGCAAGCCTGCCAGCAAACGGCGCAGCAAATGCACCGGCAGCGCCTACCAAAGCAAACAGGGCTATCTGCGTTTGAGAAAAACTAAAGTGACGCGCCAGCTCCACCGGTGCAACCGTCCAGAATAAGGCCATAGAGCCAAACATGCTCGCTTGATAAAACGCTCTTTGTCGCAACACCGGCTGGTAACGAAATAGTGTCAGTAAAGAGCGCAATAACTGAAAGTAAGTGGCAGAATGTGCTGGCTGGCGTTTAGGCATTGTCACCAGCAGCAACACAACAATCAGCACCATTAATACGCTGGCCATCAAAAATACGGCGCGCCAGCCGAAGTGATCAGCGATCAGACTCGCAATTGGACGCGATAGCAAAATACCGAACAACAGGCCACTCATGACACTACCGACCACGCGACCACGGGTAGATTCATCCGCCATATGCGCCGCCAGCGGTACGATCATTTGCACCGACACGGAGCTAAATCCGATGAGGATAGAAAAGAATAAAAAAACATTGGGGCTATGTGCGGTCGCCGCACCCACCAGACTCACCATCGCAACGACCAAAGTGCTGACCATGAGCTTACGGTTTTCCAGCAAATCACCGAGCGGTACCAGCAACAACATCCCAAGCGCATAACCTGCTTGCGTCAGAGATACGATCAAGCTGGCAACGCTATCGGTCAAGCCGATTTCTGGCGCAATCAGCTCAATCAACGGTTGAGAATAATAAATATTAGAGACTATCGCACCACAACAGAATGCGAAGAACATCACTAAATTTTTGGTCAGTACTGGTTTAACGGGCGTGTTTTGGTTGGAAGAATACGATGAGCTGGTCATGGAAGTGCCGATATGTCTGATATAAAAATGTAGGACTGATGCAAAGCCATGTGGTCAGCTTTGCATCAGTCCTACAAAAAAGAGTTAGAACGCAACTGGTTCAATGCACTCTAGAATACTCGAATCAGCAATTTGGCGTTGACTGGTCAGTTACAGAACTGCCCTGCAAAAATTGTGAAATAGTTATGTGGTCATTGCTAACTAAATAAGATGATTTTTATAGTACCTACAAAATTTTATGATCACTTATGCGATATCGCTTTTTTCAGAATGCAGATGACTTAGCGGCATAACTTTGAGCAAACAAAATTTTGCCTACTCAAAAGTACCTCTTCGGACGATAAAAAAATACTTTGCCGACCTAGGCATGGATGAAGAAATTTCAATAATTGAAATTAACTCTCAATATAATTTTGCTCCTAAGTATTTCATCTAGCGCAATAATAGGTTGAGTAAGATTTAAAGGCCAAATATTAGCGAATTAAAGTGATAAATTTTATTATTGTACAATTGCAACTTTACATAACAAAGCCTTCGGAGAACTAGATGCGTTTTAAACATTTTTACATGGTGCTTGTTTTTTTTAGCCTTTTCACGGGAATTGCTCGGGCAAACTCCCCTGAGTCAGGTTGGTGGTGGAATCCTGCTGAAGGCGGCAGAGGGTACTCAATAGAAATTCAAGATAATCAATTGTTTTTTGCCGCCTATTCATATGATTCAAATAAACAGCCGGTGTGGTACTACAGCTCAGGAACATTGACGGGAGATTCTTCTTACTCAGGACGTGTCGTAAAAGCTGTCAACGGTGCATGTTTTGGCTGCTCAGAAGGAGCGCCGCAGAGTTTGGACGTAGGGTCAATGTCAATTAACTTTAATGGTGGGAAAGATGCGACCCTAAACATACTTGGATTTACAACTAACATAACGCGATTTGATTTCGTAAATGGTGATAATACCAACTATCCAAATGCTTGCTATGGAGAATGGGCAGCTACGATGGGTAACGCTTCTTTCCCAGTTTATTATGGTGAACGCATGAGATTTCAGAATGTATATAACTCTGGTGGAACCACTTATTTGTCCGGCAATCGGGCTGGAGCTTCCGGAGCTAATAACATCGCATTATGCAGCTATAGTCCTTCAAATAAAACTTGGGGTGTCCTTGTCGATTCTTCAACCAACTACTATGAATATTTTAGTTTTCAATTTACTGGGTTTAATCGAATGGAAGGAACGACATGGACATTTCTCAAGGGCACTACATTATCAGGCAATGGCCTCAATTTTGTCGCGTTTAGAACGGCGTCAAAAAGTTCTGTTCTAGGTCAAGGTGGACCAAGTACAACTAAATTAATCTCACCTAAAAGTGTGGCCCAAATTCGAGAGGGTTCGACGATAGTTTTAGATCCAGCTGTCGTTCAAAAGATAGCGAACCTGCGATCTGCGCATGATAAATCTATCGCAGATTATATGATTCAAAATGGTCCGGTTTTACCAACACTACAGACTAATTTATCCAACTTACAGCGAGCAATGACTACAATGCAAAAGTAGCTGTATATCCCATTCAGGTACTGAGCATTTGTGAGATTGACTTTTCGCTATATCTGCGCGATGTTTCCAAAGTCAATCTAATTTTTAAAGCCTGTAAATACAGCACCCTCGACTCCATCGGGCTGCATGGTCAAGACATATAAGCGTTTGGTATTTGGTTCAAAATATGCGTGGCCGGTAACATTGATTTTTGCAAAAGTACATGGCACGTCGTCAAAAATAATACTTGCATTGAATACATTTCCCCTCTGATAAGGCGCGAAAGATCCAGAGAAAGTACATCCGTTGTTAGTTGTGCCTTTGAGAGCGCCACTTGCATCTACTGTGAGAGTGGTTAAATCTCTACTTGGCGGTAGTGTTGCTTGATAATCAGAGCTTCCAAACGAAATAGCTCCGCTATAACTTCCTACGACATCCAGTAAATTAGCTACTTGTTGATATTGTGGCTCATAACTTAAAACATCAAAATCAACAGTAAATGCAAGGGGTAAATGATTTATCGAGCTGCTAAGTAATCTAGGGCCATTAATGCCATAACTTGAGGTAACTATAGATCCTTGAAAAGAATAAACAGGGTTGGGGGTATAACCCTTGTCGGATACGCTTACGAATCGAAAATAATTTGACCTAAAAACGCCGTCAGATAAACTACCTTTTCCTGTAGCGAAATAAGCAATAGTTGATGAATCTTGATAAGCGAATTGGACTATATAAAACGTACCATCGTTCAAGATTAGTTTGGAAACTTTGGATTTTTCTGATATTGACATTCCATCATATAAGCCTTCAGCTCCAACAAGAGCAAAAGGGTCTGGTTGGGATTTTGTGTCACTGCCACCACCACAAGAGGTAAGGATAAGGCTGAAAACCATAGAAATGGTTATTTTAGAAAATCTTACTTGGAACATATTTTTCCTGAAGTTGTATGAGTGTTTTTTGAGTAATGTGATTAATCATAATTGCTTATTAAATAAGTATTTACTAAATAATAACATAACTGTTCGACCCTACTCACATTGTCTAGGCCTAAATTTAAATTATTAATATGGCAATTAAATGAGGTGGTGATGAATTTATAACTTTCGGTGAAGAACATTAAAAAAACCAGCTTACAATTTTTACAAGTTATTATTTTTACGACTTTGGATTCTGTTTGTTTTTGAAATTTTAATCATCCTTAATCTGAGTAGATAGGAGTTAAGAAATGTCCACAAAACTAAGGGAAGCTCACCTAACTTTCTCAGCCTGGATGCATTTTAAATAATTCGCTGGCTGGTTTATTTTTTGGAATTTTGTTACAAACTTGTCCATGACTGCTAGATGTAGCAGGGTTTGTTTTAGATTGGTTATTTGTATCTCGGTCAAATCGATGAGCAATATTTTTTCTTATTCAACATATGTTTTTCAATCTGGGGGCAAAGTAGAGTAAAAAATTGAAAAATAAAAAAGGACTAACAGAAATAAATCTGTAGTCCTTGTTCTAATTGGTCGGGACGGAGTGATTCGAACACTCGACCCCGTGCACCCCATGCACGTACGCTACCAGGCTGCGCTACGCCCCGACACTAAGCGAAGGATTATAGTGCATGCTTAGGTTTTTTTCCATGGAAAATTATGGTCGTTTTATGCGGTGTAGTTTATGAATGGTAAAGACTTGAATTACCTTGATATGCTCTCGCATGCTATTGCGTGAGTCGATATTTATCTAAATTTGACTAAATTATTTTCACACTTAAGCAAAACCTGTGACAATAGTGATCTTATTGCTGCATCTATGTTGCGGCCCTAGCCGATCAATTTTAAATATGAAAGTGTAGAACAAAGTATGTCCATCAAAATTAGTCAAAACTTTGACGCAGGTGCTATTGAGGTTGTGAGCGCGGTGCAGGCTGATGCGATTGAATTGAAGTTGCGTAAAGATTCGCATGCTGATATCGCACAATGGTTTTACTTTCGGTTGCAAGGGGCACGTGATCAGGATGTGGTGATGCGTGTATTGAACGCGGGCGACTCTACTTACCCGGCGGGTTGGCAAAATTATCGTGCGGTAGCAAGCTACGACCGCGAGAACTGGTTCCGTGTGGACACCGAGTTCGACGGTAAAGTGATGACGATCAGTCACTCCCCCGAATTTGATAGCGTGTATTACGCTTATTTTGAGCCGTACAGCTGGGAACGCCATTTGGCGGTATTGGGTAGCGTTGAGCAATCACCTTTGGTTCGTGTAGAGGATTTAGGCAGCACGGTCGATGGCCGCGATTTGAATATGATCGTGGTCGGTGATCCTGCTGCCACTAAAAAAGTCTGGATCATCGCACGTCAGCATCCGGGCGAGACAATGGCCGAGTGGCTGGTAGAGGGCACTTTAAACGCCTTGATCGATGTTGCGAATCCGATTGCGCGCCGTATCTTGGATCAGGCAGTTTTATATATTGTGCCGAATATGAATCCAGATGGTTCTGTACGCGGTAACCTGCGCACCAATGCAGCGGGCGCTAATTTGAACCGCGAGTGGATGACCCCATCGTTAGAAACTAGTCCGGAAGTTTTTCATGTGAAAAATAAAATCCATGAAATTGGTTGTGATTTGTTTTTGGATATCCACGGTGATGAAGCCTTGCCATATAACTTTGTCGCTGGCAGCGAAATGTTGGCGGGCTTCAGTGAAAAACAGGCGGCTGATCAGCAAGCATTTGTAGATAGTTTTGTGGCCGCTAGCCCAGATTTCCAAACCAAGTTTGGTTACGAGGCGAGCAAATACAATGAAGACGTATTGAAACTGGCATCCAAATACATCGGCCATACTTTTAAATGTGTATCTCTAACCTTGGAATTACCATTTAAAGACAACGCTAATTTGCCAGATTTAGAAGTCGGCTGGGATGGCGCGCGTAGTATGAAATTGGGTGAAGCAATGTTGCAGCCGATGTTGACCGCCTTAAACAATGTGACGAAGTAAGCTTTAAAACTAAGTTTAAAACTAAGTTTAAAACTAAGTTTAAAACTAAACGAAACAATCAAGGTCTGAATAGTATGGGCATAGAAATTGAACGTAAGTTTCTGGTAACGAATACTGACTGGAAGCAGCAAGGGCAGGGCGTTCATCTATGCCAGGGGTATATCTGTTCAGACCCTGGTCGTATCGTGCGGGTCAGGGTAGAGGGTGAGCAGGCAATGCTCACTATTAAGGGCAAGACTGAGGGGATTTCTCGCGGTGAGTGGGAATACCCTATCCCTGTTCAAGAGGCGAGAGAGTTGCTATCGGGCTTGTGCGCGCAGCCTTTAATTGAAAAATACCGTTACCGGATTTTGTACCAAGGGTTTACGTGGGAAGTCGATGAATTTTTGGGTGACAACGCTGGGCTGATTGTGGCAGAAGTCGAGTTGGAATCTGAGTCGCAAGCGTTTTCTCGTCCGGCTTGGTTGGGTGAGGAAGTCAGCCACGATCATCGTTATGCCAACGCGAATTTGCTGAAACATCCATTCTGTCAGTGGTAGCAACGGCGCCCTGGCGTGCCTGCTCCTATGTTTGAGCGAGTGACCGGCCAAAAGTCCGACAAGCTGCTCACAGACCAATTTTTATGGCGTTTGAATTCTAAAAAATGCCATAAATCAATATACTCCCCTTGGAAATCGGTAAAATTCATCTGTTAGCCAGACTTTATATGGACAACTAGAATATACCTAGTGGGAGTATATTTATTGGGAATATTCTTTAATCACGTTATTTATTACGCGAATGCACAATAATCTGCATTAATAACGGCGAGAAATTGACTCTGCAACGCAGGCAGGCCGGTCGCTGCCTTCACGTTCTATGGTGACTTCCCAAGTCATTTGCGCCCCATCTTTGATGTCTTCTACGCTGAGCAAACGCATTTTTGCGCGGACTTTGCTACCGGCTGGCACAGGCGAAACGAAGCGTACTTTGTTTAGCCCGTAATTGACTCCCATTTTGACGTCAGTCATGGTGATGGCATTTTGCATCAGCATCGGCAGCAACGATAAAGTCAAAAAGCCATGCGCGATCGGGCCACCAAATGGCGATTCACGCTTGCTGCGTTCGACGTCGATATGTATCCATTGCAGATCACCAGTCGCTTCGGCAAAGGTATTGATTCTTTGCTGAGTGACTTCAACCCAGTCTGATGTAGCGACTTCTTGTCCTACCAGTGATTTCAGTTCAGCTAAATTGTGGATTTCGCGCATGTTGTCTCCTGTCGGTTTTTTCAGTTTTATTGTTTTAGCTAATTCAATTGTGTGGATATGGTTTCTCGGAAGCGCTACTGAACTATTGCGCTACCGGACGCCGTCCAAACATTCCCATACCTTTGACTGTGCAGACTAGTTGGCCATGCTGATTCGTTGCACGCCACATGGTGACGACCACGCCGCGATCTAGCTTGGAGGTTGATGGACGACTTTCTAAAGTCTCGGCAGTTACGGTCAATGTGTCGCCAGGTCTTACCGGCAATATCCAACGTATTTCATCCAGACCGGGGGAGCCCATGCTGGTGGAATCGTTTAAAAATCCATCGACCACCAAGCGCATGATGATGCCGCAAGTGTGCCATCCACTTGCAATCACACCGCCAAAAATGGAGTCGCCAGCGGCGTCTTTATCGACATGAAAAGGTTGAGGATCAAACTGTTGCGCGAAGTGAATAATCTCTTCTTCAGTCAAGGTGCGTTGACCTAATTGGATTACGTTACCGGGGATGAAATCTTCGAAGTACCATTTATAGGTTTTTGCGGCCATGTGCGTCTCCACTCAAGGTGATCAGGGTGATACTGCAAATCATGCTGCCAATCGATAAAGAACAGACAGATTGACGATCTTACCCAAAGCCTTGTTCTGAGCAAAATCGTCAATAATGTTAAAGCTGGGCAAAGTTATTACGCCGCTTGTTTAAAACCAGGTTGTGCCACAAAGCGCGCCAGATGGTGATCTGTATCGCCTAATGACAGCTCTATCATGGTTAAGCGCTTAAACATATGCGCTGCTGGCAATTCGTTGGTTACGCCCATGCCACCGTGTAATTGCACCGCGCTTTGACCAACGAATCGCGCAGCCTGACCGACGCGTGCTTTGGCGGCAGACACCGTGCGACGGCGCTCTTCTACATCGCTGGACGACACTTTGACAGCGGCCAAGGTCGCCATTGACCGTGCCTGTTCCATTTCCATAAACATCTCTGCCATGCGATGTTGCAGCACTTGGAATTTACCGATAGGCACACCAAACTGCTGGCGTGTTTTTAAGTATTCCAAAGTGGCATTGGTGATTGCCTCAATCACGCCAACCGCTTCTGCGCAAAGTAACGTGACGCCGTAATCAGATGCTGCATCTAACAATTCCCAGCCTGCTGCCTCTACACCTAACAGAGCGCTCGCTGGTACCTGGACTTGGTCAAAATGGATATCCGCCGCGCGATACCCATCGATGGTGCGGTAATCACGACGGCTAACGCCTGCCGCTTTGGCATCAACGATAAACAGACTGATGCCCGTTGTGTCGCGTTGATTACCGCTACTGCGGGCAGAGACAATCAGGTGATCGGCTTGCGCGCCATGCAAGACGATCGTTTTTACGCCATTTAAGACAAAGCCATCTGCATTTTTGGTGGCAATGGTAACAATATCGAACAGATCATGGCGTGATTGCTTCTCTGCCAGAGCTGCGGCTAATTTGACTTCGCCACCAGCAACTTGCTCCAGAATTGCTGCATGTGAGCCAGCTTGTTTTAAAAATTCTGCGCCTAATACGGTCGCAAAATACGGCTCAATCACGATGCCACGACCGAGCTCTTGCATTACGATCAGCATATCAATCGCGCTACCGTCAAAGCCGCCCTGTGCCTCTGGAATAGGTAATGCCATAGCGCCCAATTCTGCCAATGCGGACCACGCGGTATCTGATACACCAGCCTCGGATCGAATGATGTGCTTACGTTGTTCGAAGTTATAGTCTTTGGCGACCCATCGTTTGATCGCATCTGCAAACTGTTGCTGTTCTTGCGTTAAGCTGAAATCCATAGTGTTCTCCTCACAGACCCAAGATCATTTGGGTGATGATATTTTTTTGTATCTCGTTAGAGCCGCCGTAGATCGATGTCTTACGGAAGTTGAAGTAATACGAGGCGAGCGGGGCAGCATCGTCGTCACCCATGATGCTGTTTTCTGTCTCACCATGCATAAACGCAGGGTCAAACGGCAAGCTGTAAGGACCGACTGCTTCGATCATCAATTCAGTCAGACGTTGCTGGATTTCTGTACCTTTGATTTTGAGCAATGAGGCTTCTGGTCCCGGACGGCCACTGTCTTGAGAGATCATACGTAGAACGGTGATTTCTAAGGCCATCAATTCGATTTCTAAACTAGCGACTTTGCTTGCGTACACAGGATCGTCAATTAACGGCTTACCATTTTTTTGATGTTCGGCAGCTACGCGCTTGAGGAACTCTAATTCACGTTTCGCACGTCCTACCGCCGCGATATTGGTGCGTTCGTGGCCGAGTAAATATTTGGCGTAAGTCCAGCCTTTATTTTCTTCACCGATCAGATTTTGCACTGGCACTTTTACGTTATCGAAGAAGACTTCATTCACTTCATGATCTTCATCCAGCATGATGATAGGGCGCACGGTAATGCCTGGTGTTTTCATGTCGATCAGCAGGAAAGAAATACCTTCTTGCTTGCGACCACCGGAGTCAGTACGCACCAGACAAAAAATCATATCGGCATGTTGCGCCAAGGTAGTCCAGGTTTTTTGGCCGTTGACGATGTAGAAATCACCGTCACGCTCGGCACGAGTTTTGAGTGAGGCTAAATCGGAGCCTGATCCTGGCTCGGAGTAACCCTGACACCACCAGTCATCACAATTCAAAATACGCGGCAGGTAATAGTCTTTTTGTGCCTGATTACCAAAGGCCATAATCACCGGAGCGACCATATTGACGCCGAATGGCAAGATCGCTGGTGTGCCAGCGCGGGCGCATTCTTCTTCAAAAATATGACGTTGTGTTGCAGTCCAGCCTGTGCCGCCAAATTCTTTTGGCCAACCAGTACCAACCCAACCCTGCTTGGCAAGGATTTTGTGCCAACGCACAAAGTCTTCACGTGACATACGCTTGTGGTTGAGCACTTTTTGTTTTAGATCAGCAGGCAGATTTGCCTCTAAATAGGTTCTTACTTCGTCACGGAAAGACAGGTCTTCCGCCGTGTAATTCAAATCCATGTTGTCTCCTCTTGTTATCGTAATCTGGTGCAATTTGGTACAGTTAGATTGGCGTGCCCGGTCAATGGCATGCAGAAAAACAGAAAAAAGCACGACCGTTCAAAACTAATTGTACAACGGAATCAAAATAAGGTGGAAAGCAAATAATCGGTTTTTTTCGGGTCACATTATTCTTCAAATTAGCTTCAAATTAGCTTCAAATTAGCTTGAAATTATGTTGATATGGTAATGAAAACGGTAATAAAAAAGCGAAACACCTGTTTCGCTTTTTTAACTACTTTCACCAACTATTCTTAACTAACAATTTAGATTCTCAATGAAAATGCTCAGACCCTTGCGGTGGAGCATCGTCCGGCATCTCTGCATGCACCAGTTCTGCTTCGGCATCTGCAAACAGAGGTGCGTGACAATCGTCGCAAAATTCCATCGCAAAAATATCCTCGATTTTATGGATATCGGTAATCCCACATTCAATCAAAATCTCTGGGATTTCGCCTATGCATAATTCGCCTGTTGGATTATCGATTGCATTGACCTGATCATCCGGTTGATACATCGGCCAGACAGCACCATAGACAACCTCGGGTTCTTTTTTGAGGATAAAGCTGATGCGATATTCGTCTACTTGCGCCGGGCTATCTTCTTCACTAAAACCCGCCACAACCACTTTTAGTTCGCTGGCCTCTATCTCTAAAGTTTGCGTTAAATAGAATACGGCAGAGCGTATCAGCGCAGGACGGATTTTGATATCAGCCTCACGGCAAGCGGTATAAAACGCCTCTGGCATCAGCAAATCAATATTACAACCCGGTAGCAGGCGCGTCATGATTGGTGATACCTGCTGTTGCCATTGGTCCAGCGCGGTCGCTTTGGCTTGCACGCAATCAAACGGTGATTCTATCGCTTGCCATTGGAATAAAGGCTGTCCTTGCGGCACAATCACGGCGGCCAACAAGAATCGTATATCGGCTAAAAACGGGATAACCGAGAGCAAATCTGTCGGGTGTTGCGGTGGCAAACCCTTTAATTGTGCCATCACCAAACGCTCTAGCAAATCGGATGTTTCGCTATGATTACGTGGTAACTGATCTAGTGAGTACAAAGTCGGTACCAGATGCAGTTGTGCTTGATCAGTCAATAAATGGGTCTGCAAATTTTTTGCTAACAACGCAGCCTGCTCTGAAGGGACTGCACCGTGTGCCATTTCAAAACGCGTCCATGCCAACACCGGTGCTGTGATCAGCAAGGCTTCGTACATTTTGCCTTCATACTCAAACGGATGCGAAGTACTCAGTGCTTCTAAAGTTTCGATAAAGACTTCGTAGGCTTCTGGATGATGCTGGAATAAATTTTCAGCCGCCGCATCGAGTATCGGATGATGGTTCTTGAGATTTTTTGTGACCAGATCATCCAGCTGAGCTTGCCAGGTATAGTCTTCAATACGGCTGGCAGACTGAGCGACAGCCAAGGCCAGATTAATCAGGCGTTGGCTTTCTACAGATAATTTACTACGTTTTTTTTGTGGTGGTCGGCGCATCAGGTTTTTAAATTTTCTTGTTATATTGTGTTTTACCAAATAAGGCTTCTTTGGCTTTATCGTCCAAAAGTGGTTTGCGTAAATCGGCTAATACTTTTACGCCACGTTGCACCGCAGGGCGGGCATCGATTGCATCAAACCAGCGTTTTGTGTTGGGAAAATCAGCCCAGTCTATCCCTTGGTTCGCTGCAGAACGTGCCCATGGGTAAGTCGCAATGTCAGCAATAGTATATTCATCACCAGCAAGATAAGCCGTTTGGCTCAATTGTTTTTCCAGTACACCATATAAACGTTTAGCTTCGTTAGTATAACGATCCACCGCGTACGCAATCTTGGTCGGTGCATAAATACGGAAATGATGCGCCTGTCCTAGCATAGGGCCAAATCCACCCATCTGAAACATCAGCCATTGCAAGGTCTGGTATTTTTCGCGGTCAGTTTTACCAAGTAATTTACCGGTTTTTCCAGCCAGATATAACAAAATTGCACCCGATTCAAATAGAGAAATCGGCTGTCCGTCAGGTCCATCCGCATCCACAATCGCGGGAATTTTGTTATTCGGAGAAATCGCCAAAAATTCAGGCTTAAATTGGTCTCCGGCACCAATATCAACAGGAATTGCCCGGTATGCCAAACCACATTCTTCCAACATGATATGAATTTTGTGACCGTTAGGGGTAGGCCAAGAGTAGACATCTATCATCAGTGTGCTCCATCAGAAAGGTTAGCAAGCTAAAAAACTTTGACCCTATTATGCAGAGGTTTGTGATTTTACGCACCGATTTGAATGAGCAATCTTTTTTGGGTATAAATTGAAGCTTGGTTGGGGTCTAAACTTGAGGCTATAACTGAGGGGGTGGAATTAAAACTAAAATCGATACCGATACTGGAGCAAGATTCATAAATCAAAATAAGTACAAAATTAAAAAAGACAAATGTAGAAAAATAGTTCTAGACAAGTCGTTCTAGAAAATATATTCTACTTCCATCGATAAAAAATCAATGGAAATTTCATGTCTATCATTACCGGTAAATCAAGCAAGAAAAAATCGGCAAGCGTTCCTAGGCCAACCACGGCCGAACTGGATTTGCTGCGGTTGATCTGGCAGCTAGGTCCAGCCACGGCAAAGCAGGTACATCAGATCGCCGTACAAGACCGGCCAGACATGGCGTATGCGACCGTTTTGCGTCTCATGCAGATCATGCATACCAAAGGTTTGCTCAACCGCGATGAGAGCCAACGCTCCCACGTCTACGCCGCTGCCCAGGCACAAGATTCTCTGCAAACCAATTTATTGAAAGAGTTAATCCATAAAGCGTTTTCAGGTTCTGCAAAAGATTTAGTAATGGCGGCTTTGCGTGGTCATGTCAGCAAAGAGGAGAGGGAAGAGATACAAAAGTTTTTGCATGGAGATGAGAAATGATGGATTTCATCAAATCGCTACTGTATCCGGCATTGTATTTTTCTGATTCGGAGTTTGGTACCAATGTTAGCTCTGGTTTTGCCACCATCCACACTTGTGTTAGCGCCATTGGCTGTGCGCTGATTCACTTCGTCTGGCAAGGGGGCATCATTGCTTCTACTACTGCTTTTTTATTGATGATTTTTAGAAATGCCAGACCACAAATCAGATACTCCATCAGCTGTTTTGCTTTGATCTTATGCGTCATTTTGCCAACGGCTATGGTGATTGATCGGCTTCATTCCTCTGGAGCGGCAGTTCAAAATGTCAGTCTGAGCAATGCCTATCTCGATCTCATGCCAGATACTTTGTCTACCCAGAGATTTGCCAGCTATTTGCAATCTAATTTACTTTGGATCGTTCTGTGCTGGCTAGTCAGTGTGATTATTTTAAGCTTTCGCATGGGTATGGGTTTATTTTGGATCAGCAGATATACGGATACAAAACGCAACTTGCTATGCAATCAGGCAAATGCACATTGGCAAACTAGACTTACTACATTGGCAAACCAGTTTGGCGTGCGTCGTGATATTGGTTTGCGCGTGGTGGATGATTTAAAAAGTCCGATCACAGTTGGCTGTTGGCGACCATTGATTCTTGTGCCAGCCTCGCTAATGACAGGTATGCCAGCACCGTTGCTAGAAGCTTTGTTAGCGCACGAGCTTGCACACATCAGCCGCTTTGATTATGCCGTCAATCTGATTCAAAGTTTGATTGAAATGCTGTTGTTCTACCACCCGGCCGTGTGGTGGATATCAAAACAAATCCGTATAGAACGTGAACAAATTGCGGATGATCTAGCCGCAAGAATACTAGCCGAACCGCGGCGTCTGGCTCTTGCACTTCAAGAATTGGATCTCTTCCAATTCTCAACCCCTCAACTGGCCCAAGCGGCTCATGGAGGACATCTTATGTCTCGTATCAAACGATTATTGCGCCCGGAAGTACAGCCGATTAACTGGAAAGCAGCAATGTCAGTAGTTACTTTATCTGCAGTTTGTTTAAGTGTGTATGCACATTCAGCTTCGCACGCTAATCCGCAAGCTGATCCAAATACTAGTGGTGTTGTTAAATCAAATGCCGGAAAACAAGCTAGCAGCGCGTCAACACACAAAATAACTGATCCAATCATTGACTTTAACAAGTGTCATCCAGAATATCCAAGTGACTCCCTGGCAAAGGGTGAGGAAGGTAGCGTATATATGTCCGTATTGATTGATCGTGATGGCACCATCAAACAAACAAACCTAGATAAATCAAGTGGTTTTCCTGCTTTGGATGAGGCGGTATCAAAAAAATTATTAGCCTGCACCATGAAAGCAACTCCGGGGAAAGTTGATGGCAAGTCACGATTAGCATGGGTCAAGGTTCAGTATGTTTGGAGACTCGATTAAATTCGATGTGCTAATTAATTAGCTAGAGAAGTTCATCGGCGTAGTGCTTGCTTTAAAAAGTAGGGCATAGATTGGCATTATGTACGATGAGCTTTTCGTTAAATGGTTACAACTTTGCTACTTGGTTGTTGCTGACGTAATACTTGGTATTCAATACTTGATATCGGACTTAAAGTGCTCAAACTCATATTGTCTTTTTTTATTATTTTAGCTTGCACTAACAATAGCGATGCTTCGCAGTTGCCAGAGTATCCGTTCATCCACACAAGCGGTTTTGCTTATGCCAAAGTGCAGCCAGACTTTGGCGAAATCTTGTTTGAGATTAACGTTATTGATACTGATCCAGATGTGGCTTTTAATAATGCTGCAGCCCGCATAACAGATATAAAAACCCTGTTGGCACAACAAAATATTGCAGAGAACGATATCGTCATCCGTGATTTAAAAAGAAGTGTTAGCAAGACTGACGGTAGCCAAAGCCCATCTACTTCGCTGGTCGAATTGAGCAGTAATATATATATCAAAGTACGCGACCTGAGTCATTGGCAAGCCATCATGTTGCCGATATTAAAGTTAAAAAATCTGGATAAGTTTGGTACGGCGTTTGACATTAGCGAACGTGGAAAAATTGAACTGGATTTAGCCGGTGAGGCGATCAAAGATGCTCAACGCAAGGCTAGTAGTTTGGTGAATATTGCAGGTAAACGCCTAGGTGCGGTCATGGCGATTTCGGAAAGCCGCATCAAAAATTTAGGCTCATCTTTTGGCGTCGTCAGCGAGAACGCTTACTCACAAGACAGCGATACGCGTCTGCAAACCGCAGGGGAAGATTTACTGACTATACCACCACTCAAATTACAGGCAACGATTGATGTGATATTTGAGATGAAGCCTAAGTCGGCTAAATAAATAATGGAGCTTAGCTACGAAGAAATAGTGGACGCATCATTTAGTGAAAGTTCTCCTCTCAACAAAAAAAACTCCTAGCAATGCAGGAGTATTTTTAAGAGAATTACATTGATAATCAAAAAAGCTATATGAAAAATAAGGTTATTTTTCGGTTTAAAATTATATCCATAACCTAAATTCGTGCAGAGCTATTTGTTATTTTATTGGGTTTATTAAGTTAAGGCAGAGTGATCGTGATATTGGCAGCCTTCGGTGCAAGCTTCACTACATCGTTATAAGCGTTGATGCTGTTTTCCGTTGATTTGTGTAGCATCCAGTTGAGTCCGGTATAACCAGAGATTGCTATCAGCGCAAATACTGAACAGATAATCCATAACGGAACTTCATTACGAAGCTTGTTGATAATTTGATCGGGGCGCGCCCAATGCGGTGCAAACCCGGCACTTTTCCCTTTCATCAGAGCGATTTCATCTCCTAGGCGAGCAGTCAGGTAGTTGAGTTTTTCTGATCCCTCAATAATATATTTGCCCTCAAATCCCAGCAGCAGACACATGTGAAAAACTTCTAGTGCCTGGATATGGGCAGATCCACGTGTTCGCAGTTCCTCTAAGCGATTAAAGAAGTTTTCACCGGCAAGTTGATCGCCGAAAATCGCTAGTTGAAGAGGGCGACGTTCCCATGCATCCCGGATACCAAATTGTGATCGCAAAATAATCTCATCTACCGCTGCACAAAATGCATATTTGGCGGCATGGATGTCATCGGCGGAGGTATTCATCTTCTTTGCTTTGCGATCAAAGTCATCAAGAAACCGACTGACGTTATCCGAGAATTTGGCTTCGTCTTGAGGTGCGCAGCGATTTTTTAACATGAACAAGGCATAAAAGCCGTCATACATTAAATCGAGTAAAGAATGTGGTGTGAACGAGTTATCAGTCGTAGTAAATTGTGCCTGATTATTTCCTAATAAAGAGGGCGCTGAGGAAGATGTTGAATTCATCATGATGTTACTGCCAAAAGTTCAAGTTTAAGATCACGTATGCCTGATGGCACATAAATAGAAATAGATTGTGCTTGCAACATACGTTCGTACAAAGGGCCTTTATTTTCTATCAAAAAGTAAAACGTGTCGGGTCGCACGGGAACTGCAGACGGTACTTGCGGAGAGTGAACAAGTTTGACACCCGGCATTGCTGACAAGACAAATTTTTCTACATCGTCAGGTGCGCCGATTTTAAATCGTAACGGGACGATATCGACTAGCTCTATTGCTGCCAAATCAGCGGAAACTGCGACATACAGACTGGTTTCATTCGTAATTTTCCCAGAATCAAGCGCGCCGTGGTGATACGAGGGCTTAATCTCAGTGAGATTAATAGAAAAATATTTAGATGAAATGACCGTATCCAACAACTCTTTTATGATTGAGTGCAATTTGGCAAAACATGGTCCAGGATCTTGATGTACGTAAGGAGGTAAATCCGTTAATGAGCTGCTTTTTGAGTAAGTGAGCAAAGATCCAGCCAACCCTAATAATTGCTCATACAAACGTTCTGGATGCAGGCTAGGGTGATGCAGATAATGACTGAGTGATGCAAAAGCCGCACTCGCTGTATGCAATAACCAGAAGGAAGAAATATCCCCAGAACGGAATTCAATAACATTTTTACTCGGCTCGCGATGATGTCCGTACAAAGCGTTTACTTTCGCTTGTAATGCATCCATTAATTTACGGAGCTGAATAAATAACATAGGTGCGCTGCGAATGGACAAGCTTGGGGCTACAAAACTGGTGTCTAATTCAAACCCACCTGTCGAGGCACGGCGCAAGCGTATGACCGGGAAGTTGACATACGAATCACGTGGTTCAAGCTCAGATACTAAACGTACTGTCTTCTTAAGATAAGTTAATTCTGCATTAACCGCTTGGGTGAACAAATCTGGCGTATCAATATTCGTTTGAACATAACGAGTGGAGTTGTTAGCAGTTGCAACAGGTGCAAAATTGCCACCGAAGCTCTTCATTGCAGGCAACGCTATATAGTAAGTAATCGTTTGTTGTGACAAAGGTATGTCACTTAGATCAATAGCATCAGGGAGGTCGTCAACCGCTGGCGCTTTGACCATTTCTCCATCTTGAAAGATCAAAGATAAATCAAGTAGCCGCAAAGTATTATTTGTGAGCGCATCTTTATCACATTGGATATTGATTACACCCCACGAATACGGTTGTAGAGCTTGTGCCATCTCATGTAAACGACGCTCATGATATTGGTCTTGTTGCTGGAAATGTTGAGGGCGGAGAAAAAGACCTTCTCCCCATAAAACTTTGGAATTGATATTCACGTCGGTTTTCTCTTTTAACTGGATAACTATTTCATTGCCAATTTATTGGCAATGTACCGAGGATAGACTGGCGATGTCATCCCCAACTAATTTAATGGCTGACCCTACGCCAACAGTGAGTGCGCATGCATGCATACCGATAGTAATGCCAGTCTTCTCTACATCCGCAGCTGGAAACGTTGCTCGCCAACGCTGATTTGCCGGCGATCTGAATAATGCAACTACACCAATAAAGTAAGCCTCTTGGCTTACTTTTTCCTCAGCGTGATAGCGCTGACCTGGAACCAGAGTGATTTCTTTTACTTCCATCAAATCAGAGCCAAGTACATCTTTCTCTTTTTGTGGATTTAAAAAAGTGTCATAGCTGGTTTGTTGAAAATTTGCGCTTTGTCGAAGTTTGTATACCCGTGCAATCAGCGCAAGCGGGCGGCCATTGGCGTCGACATTTAAATTTTCTGATGCATGAAGATTAATTTGGATTGTTCTGGGTAATTTTTGCGCATCTGGAAGCTCAGGAATCTCTGGCTTTTTTACGCCGACAACTTCTAGGGCGCTGTTTGTAGCAGTGCTAACTGCAGCGCAGCCAGAAATGGCCAACATGATTGCCAACCCAATTATTCGATAGGCATAAAAAATTTTAATCATTGATTTTCGTTTTGTGCAATTAATAATATTTGGCAAGTGAGTATGTATTGCTTTACAAATTAAATCCCATCACAGATGAGTAATTTGATTGCTGTATTTGCATTATAAAATAAGCAATGCTATGCCGCCATCTTTTTTTGATAACTAAATTATTAAAAAATATTTATATATTTGCATTTAAGATATTGTGTATATGTAATTCCATATTATTAATAATTAAGCTTATAGGAATATATAGAAATTTAGTTCCGATAGTATTCCGTAAACGGTGAAAGATTGCGTAAAGAATAATTAATTATTTAAAACTATTTTCAAATTGCTATTGCTAAAAAAATAAAGAAGCTATAAAATTCTATCAATACTTAATTAATTTACATCATTTTAATTGGGTTTAAGGTTTAATTGATTCGTCTAAGAGAGTGAAATATGTTGGTTCAGAAATTAAAAATTTTATCCTGTATCTCTTTGCTGTCGCTTCTAGCAGCTTGCGCAGAAGCTCCAAAAAAAGTTGTTGAAGTAGCGCCGCCTAGTCTTGAAACTATGATGACTCAGGCATCCGCAGCATCAGATGCTGGTCAGCCCGAAAAAGCCGTTGGCTTATTAAAAACTGCTGCTGGTACTTATCCCGCCGACAAGGCACCTTGGTTGCAAATGGCGCAAATGAACTTTGATCGCGCAAATTATGGCAATGCTATTACTAATGCTTTGGAAGTATTGCAACGTGATGCTAACGACAATGTCGCAAATAGCATCATCGCAGTAAGCGGACTCCGTCTATCAACAAAAGCATTGGCTGATCTAAGCCAACGTAGCAATTTGACTGGCTCAGTTCGCACGGAAGCTCAAGATCTTGCCAAGCTATTGAGAGAGAGTTTGGGCGAAACAGTATTGGTGCCTGCCAGAGCGAAGCCAGTTGTTAGTTCGACCAGTAAGCCAGCTACTGCAACATCAAGTCCAAGTGCTGCAAAGGGTGCTGCAAGTAAGCCAGCTACTGTCGAGGCTCAAAAATCAGACAGTAATCCTTTCGGTTCCTTGAAATAAAAGAGTCGTAAGAAAATTCGAAATCAGTCCGAAATTTTTCGGGTCATTTTTTAGTCTCATAGGGGAACTGTAATGGCAAAGCAAGAAAGTGTACAAAAACGGTTGCAAAAAGTGCGTCCACCGCGCGTGCAAATGACTTATGACGTCGAAATTGGTGACGCTATTGAGCAAAAAGAGTTGCCGTTTGTGATGGGTGTTGCTGGTGACTTCGGTGGCAAATCAGAGTTGCCACAGCAGCGATTAAAAGATAGAAAGTTTGTCGCGATTGACCGCGATAATTTTGATGAGGTAATGAAAGGTTTGCAGCCAAGAGCTGTTTATCGTGTCGCGAACGAGTTGACTGAAGATGGTGGTGAATTTGCTGTTGATCTTAAGTTTCAGTCGATGGAGGATTTTCGTCCTGAATCAATCGTGCAGCAAGTAGAGCCTTTGAAGAAATTGTTAGAAGCTCGTACAAAGTTGGCTGACCTTCGTAATAAATTAGCGGGAAATGAAAAGCTGGAAGATATCTTGAATGACGTGCTTAGCAGTACAGAAAAACTCGCCGCTTTAAGTCAGCAGTCCACTAAGCAAGGATCTTGATATGTCAGCACAACAATTATCACCTACAGCCTCTGCAGGTACAACTGAACTTGGTTTGTTGGATGAAATCGTCGAACAGAGTAAAGTTGCAAAATCATTAGTGGAACATGCTCGTGCAAAAGATATTATTTCTGAATTGGTTAGTCAGGTTTTGCAAGGCACGGTCGTCGTTTCTGAGAATCTTGCGGCAACAATTGACGCACGCGTTGCAGAACTAGATCAACTGATTTCCAAGCAGTTAAGTGCAGTGATGCACGCGCCAGAATTTCAAAAGCTGGAAGGTAGCTGGACCGGATTAAATTATTTGGTAAAGAACACGTCTACTAGCCAAAATCTGAAAATTAAGATGATGAACGTGACTAAGAAAGAATTAGTCAAAGATTTTCAGAGCGCCTTAGAGTTTGATCAAAGTGCAATGTTCAAAAAAGTGTACGAAGAGGAATTCGGTACTTTTGGTGGCGCCCCGTTTGGTGCTTTGATTGGCGATTTTGAAGTCACTCGTCAGCCAGAGGACATGTACCTGATTGAGCAAATGTCTCATGTCGCTGCTGCTGCCCACGCACCTTTCATTTCTGCAGCTTCTCCAGAATTATTTGGATTAGAAACCTACAGCGACCTCGGAAAGCCACGTGATTTATCCAAGGTATTTGATACCGTTGAATACGCCAAATGGAAATCTTTCCGTGAGTCTGAAGATTCCCGTTATGTTGGTTTGACTTTGCCACGTTTCCTCGGGCGTTTGCCATTTAATCCAAGAGATGGCGCAACCGTTGAAGGCTTCAATTATGTGGAAGACGTTGATGGTACCGATCATGCCAAATATCTATGGTGCAACGCTGCCTACGCATTCGGCACCAAGTTGACTAAAGCATTTGACGATTTTGGCTGGTGTGCAGCCATTCGTGGTGTTGAAGGTGGTGGCTTAGTTGAAGATTTGCCTACTCATACTTTCAAAACGGATGAAGGTGAAGTCGCACTGAAATGTCCGGCTGAGATTGCCATCACAGATCGTCGTGAAAAAGAATTAAGTGATCTTGGTTTTATCTCCTTGGTGCATTGCAAAGATACAGACTACGCGGCATTTTTTGGTGCGCAGTCGACTCAAAAAGCCAAGAAGTACAACACAGATTCTGCTAATGCGAACGCTGTTTTGTCCGCACAACTTCAATACATTTTTGCCGTATCACGTATCGCACATTACATGAAAGCGATGATGCGCGACAAGATCGGCAGTTTTGCTGCCGCATCCAATGTAGAGGATTTCCTGAATCGCTGGCTTACACAATATGTATTGTTGGATGACAACGCCAGTCAGGAGCAGAAAGCCCAGTTCCCTTTACGGGAAGCATCAGTCCAAGTGTCGGAAGTGCCGGGCCGTCCGGGTGTTTACCGAGCGGTAAGTTTTTTACGTCCGCATTTCCAATTGGATGAATTATCTGTATCGCTCCGTTTGGTCGCGGAGTTGCCTCAATCGACCAAGTCGTAATTTTTTTTAATTTTTACTTAATTAGGATGACAAATAATGGCTATCGACGTCTATTTGCAAATTGATGGTATCAAAGGTGAATCCACTGATACTGACCACAAAGACTGGATTGAATGCACAGGCGTTCAATGGGAAGTTCTCCAGCCAAAAACTGCTACTTCTTCAACAGGTGGCGGCCACACAGCTGAGCGTTGCGAGCATAAAGACATCGTAATTTCTAAACTTGCGGATCTTTCTACTCCATTGCTGCTTCAAAATAGCTCTTCTGGAAAAACAATTCCAAAGGCAAAATTTGAATTCATGCGCGCAGATGCACAAGGTCAGCGTATCAAATATTTCGAAATCGAATTGGAAAATGTATTGATCGGTGGCGTATCTCCTGAGATCGCTCCTGGCGCAATTTTGAGCGAAGAAGTTCGTTTCAAATATTCCAAAGTGAAATGGAAATACACGCAACAAAAAGTCAACGGTGGTTCAGGCGGTAATACTTCCGGTGGTTGGGATTTGTCTGCTAACAAGACAATCTAAGTTTTTTGAGTAAAATCCGCGGCTGAGGTTGGCCGCGGTATTTTTTTGGATACATATTGATGCATGGTTTTGCCCCAGGTTTGTTGGATAAATTAATACCAGATAGCAGACATACTTCGTCTGGTGATACGGTGGCACGGCTTTCAATGGAAGACCTGAAAGATACAGTTGCGCGTGATTTGGAAGCGCTGCTCAACACCAGAAAAGTGATTTCTGAAGAGTTGTTAATGTCCTATCCAGAATGTACTAAATCGATAGTGACATACGGATTAAATGATTTTGCTGGTTTAAGTTTAGCCAGCACAGACGATAGAGCTTATATCTGCCGTGCTTTAGAACAAACGATTGCCAGGCATGAACCTCGGCTGCGCAACGTAAAAGCCTCATTAGAGGTGCAGCAGGGTTCGATCAATCGATTAAATTTTGCTATTTCTGCGCTCTTAGTCGTGCATCCTGCGCAAGAGCCTGTCAGTTTTGATGCTGTACTGCAGCCATCGAGCTTGCATTATTCCATCAGTAAAACACGTCGGACAACGCGGAGTATTTAATGGATGATTTACTCCCGTATTACGAGCGTGAATTAGGATTCTTGAGGCGCTATTCCCGAGAATTTTCTGAGCGTTATCCGAAAATTGCCGGACGTTTGCTGATGGTAGGTGAGGTCTGTGAAGATCCCCACATCGAGCGGATGATACAGTCATTTGCATTATTGAATTCGCGTATATCAAAACGTCTTGATGATGATTATCCTGAGTTTACGGAAGCGTTATTCGACGTTTTATATCCTCATTACTTACGTCCTTTTCCATCTTGCTCTATTGCCCGCCTGGATTACAGCGCTGCGGCCGCGCAGCTGACGACAGCGACACAGATTCCCAGATCGACTGAGCTGACGACTCGTCCAGTGAAGGGAGTCGCCTGTAAATTTAAGACGGTCTATGACGTTACTGTCGCGCCAATTCGCTTGTCCCAAGTGAAATTTAACGCGATTGCATCTCCACCGGAAGCCGTTATGTTGCCGCCGAAAGCGACATCGACCATCAGCATTACGATTGATGCGACTTCCATGCAAGCAGGGATTGCCCAACTGAACATTCAGTCTCTGCGGGCATTTATCGATGGAGAATCCTCATTTTGCGCTGGCTTGAGAGACAGTCTGTTCATGCGCACTCTATGCGCTTATGTTGAAGTAGATCAGAGCGGCCGTTGGCTTGCGCTGAATAAAACACCAGTTAAAGGCGTCGGCTTTGACGAAGAGGAAGCATTGATTCCATTTGCTTCTAGATCGCATCCCGCATATCGATTATTGACCGAATATTTTACCTTCCCAGAAAAATTCAATTTTTTTGATATCGATATGGAGGCAATCAACAAGCTCTTACCGACATCGGCACGCTCGTTCACTCTACATCTAGCGTTAAGTGGTTTACGTGCAGATTCTAATATGGCGCGTATGTTGGGGAGTTTGTCTTCAAACAATATCCTGCTCGGATGTACTCCGGTGGTTAATTTGTTTAAACAGCGCGGTGATCCGATCCGCTTGACTCATGCCGCAGCCCATTATCCTGTTGTTGCTGACTCGCGCCGCGCATTTGCGTATGAAGTACACAGTATTGATTCTGTGAAGTTGGTACGGCAGACGCCTCAGGGTGAATCTATTACTGAATTCCGTCCCTTTTATTCTTTACGACATGGCGAGACTTCAGAAAAATCCGGGCATTTTTGGGTTGCACATCGCGATGAGATGGTGGCGTTAAAAAGTCCAGGATACGAGACTGAAATTTCTATCGTTGACATCGACTTTGATCCGGCAGTGGTTGAAACTCAAACGCTTAGCCTAGATCTGACTTGCTGCAATCGCGATTTGCCAGCATCGCTTTCGTACGGGTTGCCAGGTGGTGATCTATTTTTGGAGGGCGGCTCTATGGTGCGCTCCATTAGTTTTCTGCGTAAACCGACAGAATCTTATCGCTTTGAAAGAGGGCGGGGCGCGCATTGGCGACTAATCTCTCATTTATCACTGAATCATTTATCTTTATCCAAAGGTGGTTTAGAGGCGTTTCAGGAAATGCTCAATCTCTATGATCTGCCCAGATCAGCGACATCGCAACGTCAGATTGGCGGCGTGATTGCAATTGAACATAAAGCAGCAAAAGCCTGGTTGCCTGGCAATCCATTTGCGTGTTTGGTTCGCGGTATTGAAGTGCGTTTGACGATTGATGAAGAAAGTTTTGTCGGTAGCGGTATTCATGTATTTGCGCATATCGTTGATCGTTTTTTAGGACTGTATGTCACCGCCAATAGTTTTACCCAATTGGTTATTGTGTCAAATAAAACTGGGGAGGAACTGCTGCGATGCTTGCCACGAAGCGGAGATTTGAGCCTAGTGTAATCCAGCAATTATTGGATGAGCCCTATCGGTTTCAGTTTTTTCAAGCTGTCAGAGTCTTTGAACTTTGGCTCAAGCAAAATGGCGTGTCGCATGACAATGCCGTGGCAGAGTATGTGCGCTTTAAGAATAGAGTGTCACTGAGCTTTCCGGCGAGCGAGATAGATACGCTAACGCTTTATCCTACAAGCATACAAAAAACGGATGACGAACTACTTTTTGCATTACGTAGTGGTGAGCTTGGGCATATAGGATTGACGCCGTCGTTTATGGGTTTTTTGGGTGGGAATGGAACGTTACCGGCGCATTATACCGAGCGCATTTCTGAACAATTGATATTTGAAAAAGACGAAGGACCAAAGGCCTTCCTGGATACTTTTTCTAATCGAGCAGTTGCTCTGTTCTATCAGGCATGGCGTAAATACCGTTTAGAGCTGAAGTATGAATTAGGTGGGCAGGATAAATTTCTACCTTTGCTGTTGTCGCTAGCTGGTTTGAATCATCCTAGTTTACACGACCGGAATCATGACGAGGATGAAGGTGTTCTCGATCAAACCATGGGGCATTACGCAACGGCGTTGATGCAGCGCCCAATCTCTGCAGCCTATATGCAGCAGGTGCTTAGTGAATATTTTGCCGTCCGGGTGGCGATCGAACAATTTATCGGTTTTTGGTATGAGGTACCCCAACATCAACAAACGATGTTGGGTGCGACAAATGCCACGCTGGGGTCCGAGGCCATGGTTGGTGCCAGAGTCTGGCAACGTGATTTACGTATGCGAATAGTAATAGGGCCGCTCGCAAAGAAAGAGTTTGAAAATTTCTTACCTGGTGCTCGTGCTGCGAGATCTCTGGAGAAAATGTTGACGATGTTTAGCAACCTTTGCCTTGAATACGAAGTGCAATTGATCTTGCGTAAAGAGGATGTAGAGGGAACGAGTTTAGCCGCAGAGCGATCCAGTGGTCGTTTAGGTTGGGATAGTTTTCTGACTACTGGCGAGGTTGCCGAAGATAGACAAGATGTGCAGTACGCAATTCATGCCTTATAGCTTAGGCACTAACTAAATGAGATATCTACATAAACCTGAGTAAGTACAAAATTCTGTACTGAGGTAACTGCCAAGATAAGTACCAACGTATAAAAGATTCGCTTGATAGATTAGCTTGATAAATCAGATCAAATCTGAGATCAAAGCTGCCATAAAAAGACATGCAGCAGCTCGAAAGATATGCGCAACAGCCAACAAATTGTAGATGTAAATAAATTAAACAAGGAAATGCAGTGATGAGTATCAATCTCAAGACATTGATTAGCAAACTGAACGAAACTTCTCGTACTGCCGCAACCCGTGCAGCAACTATTTGCGTTGGCCTAGGCCAATATGAGGTTGATATTGAACACTTGTTTTTAGCGTTGCTAGAGCAAGCGCAAAGCGATTTTGTCGTGATTGCCCGCCGTTGCGGTATCAGTGTCACTAGCCTTGAAGCTGACTTGCGTAATGAGATTAATCGTTTCAAAACGGGTAATTCCCGCACACCTGTGTTTTCACCGCACTTGCCAAAATTATTTGAACATGCCTGGCTGATTGCTTCTTTGGACAATCAGACAGGTAAAGAGCATCAGATTCGTAGCAGTCATTTATTGTTAGCGTTGCTGACCGAGCCTGATCTGGCGCAATTGGCGTATCGCGGTTCTAAATTATTCGTCAAATTTAAATTAGACGATTTGAAACATGATTTGGATAAATTGACTGCCGGCTCACAAGAGAGCAACGTTGTGTCCTCCGCTACGGCTGATCCTGCTAATGACGAGGGTGGCGATCCAGCTGGCGATATGATCAACAAACCGGCGGCGACCAAGATACCGGCCTTAGATCAATTTACGACTAATCTCACGCAACGCGCGCGCGACGGTAAAGTTGATCCTGTCATCGGTCGTGATATGGAGATTCGTCAGGCGATTGATATTTTGATGCGTCGTCGCCAGAACAATCCTATTTTGACGGGTGAAGCGGGTGTAGGTAAAACCGCCGTAGTCGAGGGCTTGGCATTACGAATCGCACAGAAAGACGTGCCAGAAATTTTGCATGGTGTTGAAATTCATACGCTGGACATGGGCTTGTTACAGGCCGGTGCCAGTGTCAAAGGTGAGTTCGAAAACCGTCTCAAAAACGTCATTGATGAAGTTAAAAAAAGTCCTCACGCCATCATCCTGTTTATTGATGAAGCGCACACCATGATCGGTGCCGGCGGACAGGCCGGCCAAAATGATGCGGCTAATCTGTTAAAGCCGGCTCTGGCACGTGGTGAGTTACGTACTATCGCAGCGACGACCTGGAGCGAATATAAAAAGTATTTTGAAAAAGACGCCGCTTTAGCAAGACGTTTCCAGGTCATCAAAGTAGAAGAGCCATCCGAAGAATTGGCTTGTGCGATGCTGCGCGGTATGGCACCTTTGATGGAAAAACATTTTAACGTGCGTGTCTACGATGAGGCGATTACCGAGGCTGTTCGGCTATCGCATCGCTATATCAGCGGCCGACAATTGCCGGATAAGGCGATCAGTATTTTGGATACCGCCTGCGCCAAAGTCGCACTCGGTCAAAATGCGACTCCAGTGTTACTGGAGAATATTCATAAGCAATTAGACAGAATCAATGCTGAAATCGCCTCACTAGACAGAGAGCAAAATACCGGCAGCAAACATACTGTACGCCTGCAAGAATTGCGTGATTTATCAGCATCACTCAACGCGGAGCAACAGATATTGAGTGCCCGTTGGGAGCAAGAAAAAGTTTTAACTGAAAAAATCAAAGCACTACGTTCCAAACTTGAAGATGCCGGCAAACCAGATGAGAGTTCTGCTTCAATAAACGATGCAGACAAAGCGCTAGATAAAACATCCAATAACGAATTGGATAAAACCACTGCGGCAAAATCTGCAAAAAAAGTAAAAAACACTAAGCAAAATGATACGCAAAATGACGAGCTGCAAGCGTTGTTAGATCAGTTAAAACAGTTGCAGGGCGAGACACCGATGGTGCCAGTGCAGGTGGATGGTCATATCGTCGCAGAGATCGTCGCTGCATGGACCGGTATTCCGCTCGGCAAAATGGTGAAAGACGAGATCAAAACGGTGTTGAATTTAAAGGCCTTATTGCAAGAGCGTGTCTTGGGACAAACGCATGCTATCGAGGCCGTCGCGCAAAGAGTGCGTACCTCCCGCGCCAATTTGGATGATCCGAATAAACCAAAAGGCGTGTTTCTGTTTGTTGGCCCATCTGGTATCGGTAAGACCGAAACTGCGCTGGCCTTAGCCGATACATTGTACGGCGGCGAGCGCAAACTGGTTACGATCAACATGAGTGAATATCAGGAGGCGCATAGCGTTTCTGGTCTCAAAGGTTCGCCGCCGGGCTATGTCGGTTATGGCGAGGGCGGTGTCTTGACCGAGGCTGTACGACGCAATCCTTATAGCGTTGTGTTGCTGGATGAGGTAGAAAAAGCCCATCCAGACGTGTTGGAATTATTCTTCCAGGTATTTGATAAAGGTGTGATGGACGATGCGGAAGGTCGTGAGATCGACTTCAAAAATACCATCATTATTCTGACGTCTAATGTGGCATCCAGTCTAATGATGCAAGCCTGCCTCAACAAACAAGGCGATGATCTGCCAACACCGCTCATGCTAGAAGAACAGATTCGTCCGCAGTTGATGAAGGCATTCAAACCTGCATTCCTGGGTCGGTTAAAAGTGATTCCGTTTTACCCAATTGCAGACGATATTTTGGTACAAATTATCGAGCTAAAACTCAAGCATATTCAAAAACGAATCAGCGTTAATCACAAGGCTGAATTTACCCATGACGATGCTTTGGTCGATGCCGTATTGGCACGTTGCACGGAAGTTGATTCCGGTGCGCGTAATGTAGACAATATCCTGAACGGCACGCTGCTACCAGAAATCGCAGAAAGTGTGCTTGCAAAAATGGCCGAGGGAGCGAGCATCGCTAAGATTAAAGTCACCGCCAACAAGCAAGGGCAGTTTAAGTACGTGATCAAATAAGGACACTGAAATAGCCGTTAAAATCTTTACCAAGACAGCAAGCTATTTACCAGTAACGATATAAATACTGGTGGTATGTATATTTTAGTTGTCCATAGGTTCCTTGGTCAATAAGACATATTTGGTGAAAATAATGGGGAGTATATTCAAATCAGTTAATTTATATGTATCTGCGACAAAAAAATCTGACGTTGATGATGTGTATTTATTGATCGATTTAAACTAGTCCCCAGCTTGAGTTTAGTTTGAGTTCGGCATGGTTAAGGCTATGACTAAGACTGAGCAAACGCATTTTTTAAACAATGATCTTTGCCGTAAGGTGAAGCTAGTGTGGTGCTGAAGATGGTATTCAATCTCGTGTCTAATTTGTATTGCCAGGTGCAATACTCAAGATGACATTGACCGTCTCGCCATGTGCTTGCAAGAGAGTATCCGGCAAGCTTATGGTGCACCGCACGTATTACTCTTGAAGTTGATTCAGATCATGAAACCTGCCGACATGTTAGACACGCTGATCGCCCATCTGCAGAATGGTTGGGGCCAAGAGGATCGGCTGCTGCGCTTAACGACGACCAGCAACGGTACCAGCAACACCAACGCCCAACTATTAGCAGAATCCTTCAAAGGGGTAGAAAGCCTCAATGATGGATTCCGCTTCGAGATCACTGCACTTTCCACCGATGCGCATATCGAATTAAAAAGCCTGTTAGGCCAACCCGTCCTGCTAGAGTTATTAACGGCCAACAGTCGCACTGAGTTGCGTCCCTTTCACGGACATATCACTAGCTTAGAAACGGTAGGCAGCAACGGCGGACTCGCTCGTTATCGCCTCATCGTAGAACCGTGGACCGCCATGCTGGCAATGGGACGTGACAGCACCACCTATCAAGACATGACGGTGTTCCAGATACTCGACGCCATCTTTCAAGACTACCAAGGCCAAGGCACACTCAGTCCGCAATGGCGGCTAGAGATTGCCGACACCACGATCTACCCCAAACGCTCACTCACCACCCAATATCAGGAAAGTGATCTCGCTTTTATCCAGCGCCTGCTGCATGAAGAAGGTCTCTTCACCTGGATAGAGCATCAAGGTGACGCCACCAGTCCCACCTTAGGCAGCCACACGTTAGTGATTGCCGATCACAACGGCGCATTCCAGCCCAACGTTCAAGCGCAGATCGACTACACCCAACCCGGCGCGATGATGCGTCGTGACAGCATCGACCGCTGGCGCAGCCAACGTCGCTGGCAGACCAACGGCATCGAACTCCAAAGCTGGGACTACCGGCAAATCAACACCCGTCCTCTGCAATCGCACAGCGCCAATGGTAATAACGACGGCAGCGATGGCAACATACCACTGGTATCCCAAGACACCCCTGGTAGTTACAGCTACGAAAGCAGAGACCAAGGACAACGTATCGCCAATAACCGTAAGCCCTCCATAAACCCCAGATAGCGAGCAGATTTCGTGATTTTTATCGATTTTCGTTCAAAGGTGTGATTCAGGAGAGCTGGCTTAATTTTCCATGAGCTGCTGTGAACGGCAATTCCATGGCAGTAATGCCTCTACATCCTCAACTGTTTTAGCTGCTGGCAATTCGCGCAACACCCGTCGGAGCCAGAGATAAGGCTCTAAGCCGTTGGCCTTGGGTAAGCCCTCCATAAACCCCAGATAGCGAGCAGATTTCGTGATTTTTATCGATTTTCGTTCAAAGGTGTGATTCAGGAGAGCTGGCTTAATTTTCCATGAGCTGCTGTGAACGGCAATTCCATGGCAGTAATGCCTCTACATCCTCAACTGTTTTAGCTGCTGGCAATTCGCGCAACACCCGTCGGAGCCAGAGATAAGGCTCTAAGCCGTTGGCCTTGGCAGTTTCTACCAGCGAATAAATGATGGCACTGGAATTGGCACCGGCGACGGTGTCGCTAAAAAGCCATGCTTTACGGCCGATCACAA